>NZ_PCYV01000023.1:0-35950 GCF_002553785.1 Lactobacillus sp. UMNPBX15 | reverse complement strand
GCGGCTAATTTGAAGTATTTCCATTACTTGATTAGCTTTCATAGTTTCACCTCCTTAACTAATATTATATCATATGTATTCAATAAATAGGCGAAAAGAAAATAAAAAGATCATATTATTACATCAAGACTAATAATATGATCTAATTTAGTTAATTATTTCTTACTATATTACTATTTTACTAAATTGTCGCGCCAAAATAAAAATCTCAAGCTAATGCTTGAGATTTAAAATGATTTTACATACCACCACGGGTATAACTAATACGGGTAATATCAGGATATTTACGTAGATTCATGACAATAGAATTCTCATCCATTTTATTATTAATGATTCCGTCAACGTAGAAAACAATGTGGTCATCACTCACGTCGAGAATTTTAACAGTAACATTTTCGACGTGATTATCTGCTAGTTCTTGCCTGATTTTAGATAAAATATGATGCTGATTAATAGCCACAATTTGAATATTAAAACGAACATGTGGCGTTATTTTGTTGATAATGACATCATCGTGAAAGATCATTTGAATGATAAACAATAGGGCGGTTGATAGGATACCGATGAAATACATGCCAGCACCAACAGCCATCCCGATGGCGGCAGTTGCCCAAACTCCAGCGGCAGTAGTTAAGCCTGAAACCTGTTCTTTTCTAACTAGGATTGTACCCGCACCAATGAAGGAAATTCCTGTAACGATCTGGGCCGCAATTCTTGATGGATCTAGTGCAATGTCATGCATGCTTAATAGATCGGTAAATCCATATTTAGATACGATCATGAATAAAGCAGAAGCAATCGCAACTACGATATGAGTTCTCACACCCGCGCTTTTTCTCTGAATCGCCCGCTCATAGCCGATTAATGCGCCACAAAAAGCTGCGACAACAATTCTAAGTAGCCAATCTAATTCGGTTGTAATTGGAGCTAAAGTTTGCATTATTTAGTCCTCATCCTTTGTATAATCAACAATTATTATCATTTCTATTTTAACGTAAATGCAGAAAAATTATAGTCTGGGAAATTTTTTTGAACTTTTTTCAAAAAAGACTTGCACAGCTCTCGTCTATGTGGTTTAATTAATACTGTTGTCGGGTAAGACAACGAAGAGTTGCTGACTTAGCTCAGTTGGCAGAGCACCTCACTAGTAATGAGGAGGTCGGAGGTTCGAACCCTCTAGTCAGCATTAGAAAGATTCATTTTTAATGATTAACCTTGATTTATCAACGTTTTACGAAGATAAGTTAAGGTTAATTTTTTTGTATAAAGAAAAATAATGCACATAATCTGCACACGTTTTAGAGTGTGTGCATTGAATGAACTCAGAGCGTAGAATAAAGGTTGATATGACGGGCTTTAAGCCCGTTTTTTTGTGTGCACAACGTGAACACGGGGTATAATTGAATTAATTAGAAACAATGTAGACTAAATAGGTGAAAATATGAGTTATACGATTTATACCAAAGGAATAACTAGTAATTTCTTCGATAAAGATGGATATAAAATTGGCTTTTGGTGTTATTACTTACGTACTAAAAATACAACTGAACTAAAATGTAAAGTGGTTAAGAGTGAAGATGCTAAAAAATTAACTGCTCCAAGAATGCAATTAAAATCAATAATTGAAGCTTTGAAGTTTTGTGAGAATGATAGTTTTGTAGATTCTATAAAGTTATATACTAACAATCAACAATATTTTAAACAGTGTTTCGAAAATGAAAAAAGCCGAAAGAAAAATAAAGATCTTTGGGCACAAATAGATAAATTGAAACTGGATAAGGGCTTAATTATTTTCCCTGAGGATAAAGATAATGCTGTTAAGCAAAGTCGTGGAATGAAGATACTAGAAGCCGCTATAAGGGATACACAGGCTCATAATAATGACTGGGAGGAACATACCGCCCATCCTAGTTTAAACAAGGAAATGGAAGATTAGATAGGAAAAAGAGCAACGTAAGTTGCTCTTTTGTTTTGAATAAGTATTAACTATATCCTTTGTGTGGCACTGAAATAATATTTGCTTAACAATAGATTATCAAGTTTTTTTAACTGATTTGATGATATTGATTGAAGACAGCACGTTGAAGCTCATTGATTTTGGACTTTTTCAACGAGCTAAACATTTTTAAACACGCATTCGAGAGACAGACAAGGCGGGCTTGCCCGCCGCAGGCTGGGTCTCGTATATACGTGTGGTGGAGTTTAACGAGATTTACGTGGAACGTCGAGAGATATCGAGATGTATCGATGTGCTTCGAGCTGCTTCGAGCTGCACGTGTGCCTGGAGGGCCTCGTGTATTTAAAAAGAATCGCAAAGAAAAAAAGGATAATGCCATTTGATGCATTATCCTTTTTCAAATTTCCCAACCTAGTTGATCGATTTAACTAGGGAATAACTCCCCTGGGAATGGGGACAAATACAATATTGGATCTTTGGTTGTTTCCGCCCGGAATAACTCCCGCCTCGAGGACCTCGAGCGGGACAAATGCGGCTAAGTTGATGTTTTTTTTCCGATTGCTAACCAAGAGAAACTCCCTCTGAAGTGAGGGACAAGTAAATACCTGCATAGTGTCTGACCTATCAAACCCAAGAATAACTCCCGCCTCGAGAACCTCGAGCGGGACAAAATTGGCTAGGTTGATGTTGTTGCCAATACTTAACCAAGAGAAACTCCCCAAAATTGGGGACAACTTAAAAATTGGGGCTTAATATATTACATATAAATTAACGGCTGTAAACCTTGTAGAAGTGGCCCTTGTGGTACATGCCGCCGCGAGCAAGACTTGCGTTGGTGTACCAATCTTCGCCGTGATTGAGCAAGTACTTAGTGTTTGCACTAGCCTTTGAGCAGTGATTCTTGAAGTCTTCGTGGGTAAGTTCACCACCAATGCCTGAACCATCTGGAGCGTACCAACCGTCTGCATTGTGTTTACCGTCTTGCATTGGTGAGATGGTATCTACGTACTTGTCGTGGTTCCAAAGGCTAAAGTTATTTACAAGGATAATATCACCCTTGCCGTACCACATGCCATCATCGGTATTGTCCATATCATCTGATAATGCCTTGATCTTGCTGTTTACACGGTAGACAGTTAAATATGACATATCGTTGTACTTCTTGGTGAAGTATTTGGCTGCAACGTAAATTGTATCAACATTTGAATTCTTAACGGGAATGCGATAATACTTAGTATTATTAATATAACGGTACCCATTTGTTTTTGCTGGACCATTAACCATTGATGTAGTATTTAAATTATCATCATCAATATAGAATTTTCCGTTATCTAATTTAATAATAGAAGGGAATCCTTCGCTTAATCCTAATGTTTTATAAGTATGCTTTTTATTTAAATAATGAAATGCACCTACATTATGTGCATAAGCAGCTTGAACAGTTGAAGTATTTAAATTTGAAATAGTACTTGTAGCACTAATACCTACAACAGCAAAGGCTGCTGCAGTTAATAACTTAATAAATTTATTTTTAAACATTTTTAATATCTCCTATTTTATTGAATAAAAAATAAGCCTGATTATTATAGACTTATAATGAATTGAATTTGATGAAAAGTAAAGGGTTTAGTCGTATTTGCACATAATTTAATATTAAACATATTTTTGTACAAATACAGAAAATTTAAGTCTTTTATTTTATTTATTTACAGAAAAATAGGGGAATTTATGGATAAAAATTTACTTTATAATTCAAGGCCTTTTGGACGTTGCAAGCTTAAGTGCCTAAAAGAAACGCTTTAAGCGTAAAAAATTAACGAAAAATCGGGGATGAAAAAAAGACGCTGAGGCGTCTTTTTAATTTTAAACAAATTAATGATTTGACACATATGGTTAAATTGAATAGAAATGTGTTGAATTTTGAGTGGGAGAATAAAATTAATTATGACGATCAATAATGTATTAACTTTTGTATTAGTAGTATGCACTTTATTAGCTATTGGTATGTTTTATACTGGTATTCTATCATGCACAAATAAATCATTTGATAATAAAAAGCCATTAATTATTGTTAAAGATACATCAGAATTAATTATTATTCCATTATTAATAAATCTATTTACTGATGATAAATTAACAAATAATCAGTTTAATGGTATGATTATTTTGCTTTCTGTATTATTTGTTATTTATTTAGCCGCTGATATACAATTAAATGATCCAGCTAGTTCTAAATTAGCAAAATATTTCAGTTTTATTAAATATTTTATTAAAATAAGCATTTGGCCGATTAGTATACTTATAATTACTTGGCTATTTATGCATTTATTAGCTAAAACAGATACAGTTATTGTATGGCTCTGTTTATAATACTTTTAGACGTACTAAGCAAATAATTCCAATTAGTATACAAAGACCAAGCACTATACCTAGAATTGTATAATAGTTTTCTACTTTGCTTTTTGGCATAGAATTTTGATGATGCATTAATACTTGAGTGCCAATCATTTCTAATATTAAAACTACGATAACACCTAATATTATGTTGTGATACATATTCATGATAATAATCCTTTCTAAAATAATACAAAAAGACAAGTTAGATTAACTCTAGCTTGTCTTTTTAATTTACATGTTTAATTGCGGAAAAATTAATTAAATATCGAGAAAAATATTAGTGCATTCTTTATATAAAATTGCATTAATAAGTTTGATATTTAAGCACTTTGTGAATTGTTCTTATCATCTTCTTTCTTACTTAGAACAGTGTTTAGACTTCTTCAATTTTTTTATTCACAAACTTAAAATTGCTATAAAATAGTAACTGTGAAACGGAAAAACTCTGTTTCACAAATCGATAAACTAGTTTTTATTGCAATAGAAAGAAGTGATACTTTTGGTTAATAAAGTATTAACCAAACCGCGGGTACGTGGTAAGACGCACCATAAGACTTCGCTTTATAGTAAACTTGAAAAAGCTTCGATGTTAATCGGGACCGCTGGTTTACTAGGTGGAGTTATTGGACCGGTTATCGCTCCCGCTGAAGAAGTTCTCGCAGTTTCACGCAGTGAAATGCAGAAGAGAGCTAAACAAGGTGGCTCTGGTGGTAAAGCTGCACCGCTTGGTACTTCTGAAAGAAAGCCTGGTCCTTCTAAAAAGAAATCTGGAGGAAAAGGCAGCAGACCTAAAGTACATGGTAAGTTACCTAATAAACTAGATATGTCTTATCCAGTTCCTTGGGGTAATGGTATTTATCATGAAAACGCGCTGGGCTCAAATGCTGGTAAGCTTACTATTAAAGGCTGGCTTACTTATAATGGTGGGTCAAATAAAAAGCGTCCACTTGTTGGATTACCATTTGGCGGTAAAAAAGGTAAGCTTGGCTGGCGCCATTTAAAGAAAGATGGCCGTGACATTTATCTTTTTGAACGTGGTGCCAAGAATAGCACATTTAAAGAGGCTACCACGACCGGTTTCGGCAATCAATATTGGCACTTAGAGCCTGATGATTCCCATGGTGCTGGTCAAATTGGGATGTTTTACACCAATAAAAATAAGAAGTTTGGTGCTGGTACATACTATGATATGCGGACTCATAAAAAGACCCCTGTCGATTTTCGCTTAACTTATCTAGGCGGCAACAACCAAAGTTCAAATATTGCTAGATATGCAATGGGCCATGAATCTTGGTCTAAAGGTGGTAAATCTGGCTGGACTGTTAAAAATGGTAAACGTATTGTTGTAAATCCAAAACATGCAGATGGTCGATTTTTAGCCTTTTCTGGTAAGTCAATTGGTGTTTGGGATTTAGGTCGTGGTACTGACCAATTTAAGCTTGAGATTATCAACCATAAAACAGGTGCACCAATGAGCTATAATGGTCCAATGTCATTTTGGGATATTGACTATGGCCAAGCTTTAAAAGTTAAAGGCGCTAAAGCTGACTTATATGTTGGTAATAAGAAAGTAAATAAGAATATTGGGCCATCACTTGTTCGTGAACGTCGTTCAGGTAATTTTACTGGTTATGTTGCCGGAATTCGTGATGATCAAAATAAGAAGCGTGATATTTTTGATAAACAAGGTACTGTAGATAATGATGATCCACGTGGTGGTGTGACATCTGTTGTGAATGGTAGTAGTTTTTTAATTAATTTTGACCGTTTTGGCAAAGGTAAATTAAAAGCTTTTAATAAACCAACTTCAAATGCAAAACCATTTTCTGCAGATAGTATTCCAGCTGTAAATAATTCTCGTCAAAAAGACATGGAATACTATGGTAACTGGTTCTCAATTGGGAACAACGTCAATCTGGCAGCTTCAAAAGACGATCGTACAGATGGTTCTACTGGTAAGCTTGTTTCAACTACTGACAAACCAGACTTTAAGAATTGGAAAACATCACAATGGACTACTAAGTTGACTAAGCCTGTTAAAGCTGGACAAACATTCTATTATGCTTTGCAAACCAAGGTAAATTGGGGTGCTGGTACTTTTGCTGCCGGTAAAGCTTCATTTAGTCATGGTAAGAATGAAATTGCAGAACTTAGTCAAGCAGATTTTAGAGCTTGGAATCAAGCTACTAAGCATAAAGGCTACAGTATTATTAAAAACTTAGGTTTCGAAGATATTGTAGATAAACGCCTTAAAGTTAACACTGGCGGCATTAAAGTTCTTGCAACACAAGAAGAAAAAGGTCCTGTTCGTGATTTAACTAAGGACTTTACTGCTGGTAAAGATGGTAATAAAGTTGGTAAAGATGGTACTCATATTATTAGAGCCATCAAAGATGGTTCCGAAGCAGCTTTAAGTACAACAGATTCAACTCATTCAATTCGTAACAAATTTGTTCGTTTGATTATTCCTGTTACTGTTGATAAAAATAAGACAGCCTTTAACTTAACTGCTGATCAAGCTGCTAAGGTTGAAAATTCTCGTAAAGATCCTAAAGATGCTGTACAAGTTAAAACTGTAAAGAATGCTGATGGTTCAACTACGACAACAACTACTATAAATAAAGAAGAGCATTCATCAAGTTCTAGGACAGAAAATGTTGGTACCTCTTTCAAGGGTTATGGTATGCAGAAGATGGCAACCATTCCTAATGTTGCTATTATTACTCAAAATGATCAGACCTTACGTACTAAGACTACTTGGGCAAGAACTATTCCTGGTGAAGGTGGTACACACCCAAAGCCTTTACCAAGAGTAACTGATACGCAAGGTGCTAAAAGTGTTTATGTACAAGCACCGGGCACTAACACTTGGCAAATTGATGATGAGCATAACTATGATCAAGGCGATATTCTGCCAAATCAATGGTTAACTTACCAATTACAATTTAAGCTTCCAAGTCCTGAAGCTAAAGTTGGTGACAAGCCTTCTGATAATGAAATTAGCAAGAAAGACCATGATGAATATGTTGGCGACAATGTTGATGGTACTCCAAATATACACCATGTATCATATAAAGGTAAATCTTCAATTTCTAAGATTGTGATTACCGATACATTTGATAGTCGCTTAGCTGCTAAATCCATCAAGGAAGGCGATCACTTGGTAAAGCCTTATCTCGGAGTTGGTACTTCAACTGGTAGCTTGCAAAAAGTCACTGATGGTGTTTCTATTTCAGGCAATCAATTAAAGATTACTATTGATAAGAATAGTCCATTATATAGTAAGTTTAAGTCTGGTAATTCATCATTATATGTACGATTTAGAATTCGTGCAAAGAATAATGATGCACAAGAAAATAGAAAGATTCCTGTAAATAATAGTGCTAGTTTGGAAACTAAAGTAACTCAAAAAGTTTCAAGTCGTGAAACTGGCTCTGACGGTTATGATAGTGGTAAACAGAAAGAACCTTCAAATCATGGTACTATGAAGGCCAAGACTAATAAAGTTACTAATTACTTAACTCCATTGCAATCACCACCACCTCCAACCAAGGATGCTTCATACACTGGTAAAGCTGGAGATGCACAGGTAACCACCTTAAATCCTAACGATGAAGTAATTTATACAATTACGCAAGACTTAGGTACTCGCGGCGTAGATATCGGCAACAAATACAATAATATTGAGTTGCATGATAATGTTGATTCACACTTAAAGGTTGAAAGCGTTGATGTCCAAAGCCCAATTAAGGGTGATAAGCAAGTAAATGGCAATGATGTTAAATGGATAGCTGATAAATCAGCTCTAGAAAAATATGTTGCAAATGGTGGAACCATTGTAATGACTATTAAAGCCAAATATCCACCACAAACCATGAAATCAACTACTACAGCAGCAGACAATAAGGAAGAAACTCATATTACAAATGATAATCATACTTGGCCAAACTTAGAATCAAATACTGTAAGTTTTGGTTTACCAGCAATGCCAAGTAGTAATGCTAAAACTTTAGTAGGCGTTTATGATATGACTACAGGCCAATCACAAGATCCACAAAGTGTCTTAGATCCACGCGATGATTATCGTTTAACTTATGAAATTACTGGCGAAATTGGTAACGCTGATAACTCAGGCTTTAGTGTAACTGACCCAATGCCTGAAAATACTGAACTTGAATTGTCAAGTATTGGAGCTAGTGATTCTAAAGGTTTGAGCGTTTCAACGAGTGGCTCAGATAAGCACACTTTACATGCACAAGTTAGTGGTGGTAAAGATGTAATGGGTTCTAAAGTAGTTATTCAATATTCAGTTAAAGTAAATCATGAATCCGATTGGTCAGATTACTACTCAGGCAAAGGCGATAAATCAGATGCTATGGGTGGTCAAATGATTTACAACAATGAAACTGATACTGTAGACCAAAATTCATACTTGAGAATTCCAAACACTGCAACAATTCGTTATGGTGATCACACAGATGAACGTACTGATTACTTCAACATGGGTGTTCAATTATTTGATACTCAGCAAGTAATTATTCAAGATGATGATACCAAATGGGACACTAATCTTGAAAAGAGTCACTACGTAGATCACAAGCGTAATGATAAGACTGCTGTAACTACAGCAATTATGGTTCAAGTTCCTAACTACTTGAAGATTTCTACTTTAAATGTAGCAAACAACTTCAAGGAACCTAGATTTGAACGTGGCGAAACTCATATGCTTCGTGCTAACAACAAGTTAGTGCACGATAAGAGTTTACTTCAAAACCCAGACTTCACTCAATCAGGCTTTGCAACTGCAAGTCCTTACATTGGTGAACAGAAGTTTAATGGTAATGAACCAGTTGATAAGCAAAAGATGTCTGGTAAGACTTACTGGAGCTTCACTAAGTGGTCTCCAGAAACTAGATTCTTCAAAGATTATGCTAAACTTAAGAATATGCGCGATAGCTTCACAGGACAAGTAAACTTTGCTGGTCACTCAGCAGGTAGTCGTCACGCTGACTTCTCAGATAGTGATTTACATGTTAGCGGCGATGAGCAAGTTAACTACACTGGCAGTCAAGCTGCAATTCCTAATGAAGTTGGTATTCACCTTTCAAACATTTATGCCTACTACGACATGATTGACCGTGGTACTTTTGGTACAGGCATTGAAGATCAAAACGATCCAAAGCTTGACTACAACAAGTTCGACGATGGCAAGAAGATGGATTACAACTTGTACGGCGAGGTTAAAGGCTTAGCCGTTGACCCAACCGAAAAGACCAACTTCGATAGTGAAAAAGGCGGTCAACCAGTTAGTGCATGGCTTAAGACTAATGGTTATGATGCTGGTAAGAAGACATTGCAATTAAAGAACGGCTTAGGCCAAGGCGAAACTGCTCCAGTTGTACAAACTTGGACAGGGCTTGATGCAGATAAGCTCACAGGTGTTGACACTGATCACGGCTACTACTCAAAGAGTAACACTTACCGTGATACTAAGCTTGATCCATACTTGGGCAAGAACCCAGCAATTGCTGAGGAAAAGGGACATTCAAAAATAATTATTTTGTTAGCAGATGACATTCATGGCAGATAAGCATAAGTTAACAAAATAATTATTTATTAAGGATATCTTTAGTGCGACCTTGTTTTGGTCGTTGCAAGACTTTTTATCATAATCTTTTTGGATATCTTTAGTGCATTCATCCACTGCAAAACTTCTTCTTTATCTTCTTGGATATCTCTAGTGCATTCATCCACTGCAAAACTTCTTTTTTCTCTTTCTCCATTGCTTTTTTTCTCTTGTCCCCAATTTCTTTGTAAAAAAAAAAAACTATTGACTGAAAGGAGATTTGAGATTATAATGATCGAGCAACGCGAGACCACATAGGAATCGGGGAGCTGCGAAAACGTAGCATCCAAGCGAAAAAGAGGAAAAAGGGACGAAGTTTACATTTAGAAGCGTCCCTTTTTTTGTTCTCCCGCTAGTAAAGCGGTTACACAAAACTATCAGTATCGGGGGGGTAGCTAAGCATTTGCCGGGCTACCCCCTCTTTTTTTATTTTTAATTAAGGAGATTTTTACGATGACTCAAAAGCAAACTAATGAAGAAAGAAATGTTGACTTACCTTTAGATGATGGCATTGAATGGCCTGATGACATTGAATGCCAGGATTATCCTTTGGATAATGATGAAATTTTTGAGTATCTTATAGCTGAAAATGCTGTAATGTATATGGCTAACAATTAGAAGAAATTATATTTGGTAAAAAGGCAGTTAAGCGAAATGCTTAGCTGCCTTTTTTGTTTTCAAGGAAAGGACTGCTAAAAATGGCGTTGAAAAATTTTGAAGATTATTCTAATTATGTTTCGATTAGTGAAGTCATTAAGATTTTTGATAAGAAATATAAGTTATTTGAGAACAATAATAATAGTGGGGTTGTATCAAAGTATAATGCGAACTTAAAAGATTCGTTAAAAAAGAAGATTACATTTACTATTAAAGAACAGAAAAACGGCATTGATTATGTAAAACAAACTAATGATAAAAGACAATATTTAATCTCTTATCAAAGTGTACCTACTTTAATGCGGTTGTTAGAAAATTACGTTATTGAGAGATCCATAACCATGAATGATCAAGCACTAAAAAAGCGTGATGATGCAATACAGAGTAGACAGCTCTCGAATATAAGTAAAAATCGAATGGATAGAAGTCTTATTGTAACTGAAATTCAAAATAAAATGCGATCTATAGATTTTGATCACCTTGATAATGAAGCAGCTGAAGTAGCTGATAAAATGGCTTACGATTGGCTTCCTAAGATAACAGAAACTGACTTACAGAAGTATGAACAAATTAATTCAGACTTTGAAAAGCAATTGATCCAAAGTTTGCAACTAACCAAATTAGAGATTACTTTTCAAAATGGTCTACAGCATCGTTACACCGAATTTGATCAAGCAGGTTATATAAAGGATTATTGTTTAAGAGAACTTCATACGGTTCAAATTCGAGGTAAGCGAATAATATATAGAGGATATTCAAAATATGATCTCAAATTACAAAATCCACTTTATTGGTATTGTGGATAGTAAGGCACCAAGAAAAATCTTGGTGCCTTTTTTTCCCGATAATACCTCAAAATTTCCTGATAGTTCTTAAAAAGACTATCAGAACAACAAAAAATAGTGCCAGTATTTCCCAAAGGACCAGATTTTGGGAAGTTAACATTGTGCGAAACTAGTGACAGTAAGGAAAACAAATAACACCTTACTAGAAAGAAGGAAACAAATCATGAGAAGAAAAAACAACGGAAGTAGTTACAGTGTAGAAGCTGTATGGGAAAACTTAGATAAGAACAAACCTATCTACTCATTAAGCACAGAGCCAGTAGCTCAATATGTTTGGGAAGATGGTAAGCCTACAGATAAAATCGCTAGTTACAAAGCTGGTTTTACCCAAGACGGTGCGGAGTACTTTCAAGTAAAGTTCCCTAAAAAGGTAACTTTGCCAAAGTACATGTCGGTTGTAACTTTTGACAACATCACCGCTTTTCAGACTCGATACGATGTGTACTTTAAGGCTGATGACGTAAAGGAAGTTAAATAAGATGAATACTGATGAACTTAAAAGGTACATTACTCAAAGCATTGACATGGCTCTAGGTTCTGACATGCAAGGCGAGAGTAGTTATACCAACAGCTTTTCCATTGACTTGGATAAAGGTGGGATTAAGTTTATTCCGCGGATGCCCGCGGGGTACTTAATCGATGATAACTTTTATCAGCATATTTTCAAGATCCTGAATGTTTCGCTTTATCCAAGTTATACACTTTTAAAGCAAAATACAGCGTACTTTGTGCCAATAGATACACGTGATATTCATGTACAAAGAGCCTTATATTTCCCTTGGAAAGAAGGAATTTCAAGGCGCTTAGTAGTTACTAATCTTGAAGATTTTACTGCTCAAAATGGTAGCAAGATTCAAATTATGAAAGATTTGAGTATTGACTACAACAAAACTGTAAGCGTTGCAATCGCTGGAAATTCAGGATCTGGTTGACGATTGGTAAGTCGTACTTTTTAACCTACCTACTGGAATCTTTAAAGCATGTTGATGAAGGTGGGATAAAAAATCTAATAGTAGTTGATCCAAAAATGGATGAACCAAGTCGTTGGGCTAAGGCTAATGGCGTTAGGGTGATTTATCCTGCTACAGATCGTTCAAAATCTGATTTTGTAGCACAGATTAACGATGTCTTAAGTGAATGTTTGAAGTTAATTCATAAGAGGCAACAAGCTCTTTTTAATAATCCGAATACTACTTTTAAGCATGTGACAGTAGTAATTGATGAAGTTCTGGCACTTTCAGAAGGTGTTAATAAGAATATTAAAGATACTTTCTTTGCTCTCTTATCACAAATTGCATTATTAGGACGTGCAACTCATGTACATTTAGTACTAGTAAGTCAACGCTTTGATCATACTAGTGTTCCAACTTCTGTGCGTGAGCAAATGAATGTATTAATTCAGTTGGGTAATATCAACCGCAAAACAACGCAATTTTTGTTCCCTGATCTTGATCCTGAAGGCATCGTAATTCCTACAGGCAAGGGGACAGGACTGATTCAAGTAATTGATGATGAACACCCTTACCAGGTATTGCCTTTGCTATGTCCAACTTATTATACAAGTAAGGAGAAAATACTATGAAACAAAAAAGTTCGTTCTACTATCGTTACCTTAGTTGGACGCAGAAAAGAGAATTAGTAAGTTTTATAGAACAGCCGCTTGATAATCTTCCTAAAGAGAGCGCTGCATACAATGAAGCTTACAAATTTAATTCTTACATTAAAATGTCAAAAGTTAAGGTAAAGAAAAATAAAATCGAAGTAAAAATTCGTATTCCTGAAACGCCAACTGGTCAAAGTCGACTTAATGCAATTTGGAATCAAATTGTTGATAAGGTTTCTCGAATGAATGGTCGTGCTTTTGCGTTATCAAGCAATAAAGCAGGAGACCCATATTTCTATGTTATTGAAGGGACTCGAATTAAGCACTAAATTAAAAACTATTTTACGAAAGGAAGAAAATAAATGATTAAACATAAATCATTTACTGTACATTCACCGCCTCTTATTGAGGTGGTAGGAAATTTCCCGGTTTAAAGGTATTTTTTCCTTTAAACCATATTTAGGACCGTGAAAAGCCTATTAAATCAACAAAAATTTATTTTTGGATATCCCGAAGAGTACCGAGCTCTTCGGGATTTTTTTAACTAACATACGACACGTAAAGAAAAAGAAATTATTTCATGAAAGGAAGAAATAACATGAAAGAATTAATTAACGGCTATATGTACGACACTGACAAGTCTAAATTAATCGCAAAAGTTTATGGTCCATATATTTTTGAAGATGAACGTCAATGGAATGAAGCTCTTTATCAAACACAGGATGGAAAATTTTTCTTAAAGGGTGACGGTGGACCACGAAGTAAATATTATGACAATCCAGCATTAATCCCTTATGACTTTGGGGACGCAGAGTTCTGGTATCGAGAGCAATTAGACAATGTTTACACTGCTTACGATATTACGAAGGCTAAAGATCCAGATCCAAATTACAACACATTTTGCAGATTGTTCAAAGATAAAGAAGAGGCTGAATAAGGAGGATTAAAAATGCTGTTCAATATACGATCTCCCTCTTTTATTAAGTGCAGAGGTGTTTGTTCTTTACAACACATTTTAAATCTTAAAAAGATTATTAATCAAACAAGAGTTTGCTTTAAGAAAGGAAATACTATTATGAAAAGATTCTACAATGACTATCTATATGACACAGATAATTCAAAATTAATTGCTGAGAATTGTGCTCCATGTTCTTCATTTGATGATCGCTACTATAGAGAAGCCCTTTATCAAACTCCAGAGGGTGAGTTTTTCTTAGTTGGTAGAGGTGGTGCTATGAGTAAATACTCGCAATTGTTCAACGGTTGTAGCACTGGCGGAAGTGCACTAAATCCACTATCTATCGGAGAAGCGGAAGACTGGTATCGAGAGCAATTAGATCAAGTTTACACTGGCTATGACATTACCAAAGCCAAGGACCCAGATCCAAATTACAATACATTCCGTAGATTGTTCAAAGATTAAAGAAAAGATGAATAAGAATGCTTGAAGATAAATCATTTGAGGTACATTCACCGCCTTTTATTGAGGTGGTAAAAATTTCCCGGTTTAAAGACATTTTTTCCTTTAAACCATATTTTAGAGTCTCAAATGCCTATTAAATCAATAAAAATTTATTCCTAAAAATCCCGAAGAGCACTAAGTTACATTGGAATGATTTTTGTTAAAACAATTGTAAAGAAAAAAAAGAAATCAATTTATGAAAGGAAGAATAATTATGAAAAAATTTTATCAAGGCACCTTATATGATTCAGATAATGCCGAATTAATTGATGACTATGAAAGTGATTATCCAGTTAATGACTTTAATTACTTCAAAGAAGGACTTTATCGAACATCTGAAGGTAAGTTCTTCTTATATGGTGAAGGCAATGCAGCAAGTAAATATGCTGAACGTATCGAAGGTAATGGAGCTTGGGCAGGCGGCTATGATCTTATACCTCTTTCAACCGAAGAAGCTAAAAAATGGTACGAGGAAAATCTTGAAAGAGTTTATCGTGACCAAGATATCACAGGAGCATACGAGACCTACTGCGAATTGTTTAAACATAAAGGCGACAATGAAAAATAGTTAATGAAAGGAAAAATCTGCTATGAAGAAATCTTATAACGGTGTCTTATATGATACGGATAAATCAAAATTAATTTCTGAGTTTGAAAGTTCCTATTCTAGTAGAGACACCCGTTATTACAAAGAAGCCCTTTATCGATCAACTGAGAATAAATATTTTCTTTATGGTCACGGTAATGAAGATAGTAAATATGCCAAACGCATTAGAGGTAGTCATAGTTCAGATGGCAGATTCCCTCAAATTTTCTGGTATTACCGATCTTGGTCGAATTGCTCAGATTGTATAGATATTATTCCGCTTTCATGTAATGAAGCTAAGAAATGGTATGAAAATAAACTCAATGAGGTTTACCGTTGTTATGACATTGTAAAAGCAAAAGAGCCAAAAATTAATTACGGTACTTATTGCAAATTGTTCAAAGATTAAAGAAATATTGTTTGATGTACATTCATTGTCTTTTGTTGAGGTAGTGAAAAATTTCCCGATTTGAAGCTATTTTTTCCTTTAAACCGCATTTAAGGCCTTAAAAAGCCTGTTAAATCAACAAAGATTTATTTAAAAAAATCCCGAAGAACACCAAATTGCTTTGGAATGATTTGCATTAACATGAGAATCGTAAAGAAAAAGAAATTATCTCATGAAAGGATGAATAAAAATGATTAACTATCCATTTAATGCGGCGCGCCCGCCGCCCGTCAAGGGCGAGAGGGACAGCGCCGCATAAAAAAGCAAGCCGCTTATGTGTGCGTTGCATGAAAACCTATATATGACAACTAGTTGGGCTTGTTATTTACTAGTTGTCATAAAGTGTGTCAACTGTGCATGAAAGAGTGCACAGAGGCAAAAAAAGAAAACTAGTTTGTACAGAAACGGAGATATTAAAGATGGCAAACTTTGACAAGAACGATGTAAACGCAAACCAAGCAAAGAACGAAGAAAAAAACGAGGAAAAAAAGATGGCTAAAGAAACGAACGATCAAAGAGAAGAATCCAAAATGAACGAAGAAAAGGACATCAAAGAAAGAGCAAATCAAAAAATGGCAGAAGAAAACAAATTTCCAAAGTTAACTAAAGAAGAAGTTAAGCAAATGCTAGAATTACCTGATATTGCAAATGATGATGGTCTATACGTTCCAAGCGATGGTGACGAGGTATCCAAGATTTACAAGACTACTAATTATGGTCAGTTCATTTACAATACGGAATATCTCAATGATAGACGTATCAACTTCCTTATTTATAAATACCTTACAAGACAAGAGCCATTACCAATGATTGCAGTAAGACCTAATTCAGGATATTGGGAAGTTGTAGATGAACAGGACAGTTTATATGCAGCTGTACAATTAGGTATTCCAGTTTACTTCTATAAGGCTTATGATTCAGCGCCACAGGCACCACGTCAAATTGATATGTCATTTGACGATATGAAAGCAATTGTAGACTTTTGCTTAGATAATCACGATTTTCGTTATTAGAAGGTATTTTTCATGAAGAAAGAGCCAAGAGCGCGCCAATTCATGTACGTGCAAGACTTAGATCATCTCAAAGTAAAAGAAGATGATTTAAGCGATATTTTGAACAAATCAGGAGCGCTGGAATGGGTCTATATTAATCATGATAAAGACCCAAAAAAAGATGAAGATGGTAAGATCATCAGGCCTCATATTCATGTGGTATTAAAGTATGAAAACCCGCAAAAGGTCAGTACTGTAGCGAATCTCTTTAAAGACCAATCTCAATATGTAGATGTGTGGAAAGGCAGAATTGCCAATGCTTACTCTTACTTACTTCACGAAACGGAAGAAGCACGAGAGCAAGGGAAACACGTTTACAAGGCAAGTGAGGCTGTAGCTTCTTTCGATTTTCCAGCGAGAATGAAGAGTATCAGAGCCAAGATTACTAAAAGCCCTAAGTACATTTCTTCTTTGGTCGATCAGTATGCAGAAGGTAAATTAACTTATGACGAGTTGGAACAACTAATTGGAGTTTCACAACTTGCTAGACGTAAAAAGTTAATTGATCAGATTACTGAACTTCGAGCAGAAAAAGAGCATGAAAAATGGCTTAAAGATTTCAAAGGTAAGAGAATGAAAGTCTTATGGCTGTATGGTGTAGCAGGTGTAGGTAAGACTCGTTTTGCAGAATATCTTTTGAGAAATAAGAAGTATGCAATTCTCGGTAGTAGCCGTGACTATTTTCAAGACTATAATGGTGAACATTACATAATTTTAAATGACTTGAGACCACGCGACTTTAATTATTCAGACTTACTTAGAATTCTTGATCCTTATCAACACGATAAGGCTGCGCCAAGTCGCTATCATGATAAGAAGTTAAATGCTGAGGAAATTATCATTACAACACCTTATTCACCAGATGATTTCTACAAGTATATTTTCGTTGATGATCGGAGAGTGGATACGGTCGAGCAACTTTTAAGACGTATTCAACCGCTTCGTATTACTAAACACTTCATTAAAAAGCGCCTAAAAACAAAAAAATCTAAGCAAGACGATCAAGAAAATGCTTAGACTTTTATAAATATTTTTCCAACTGAATTATAGGTGATAATACGAAATGAATCAATTGATTTTAAACGGTAAGGAACTACGTGAAGCGTTAAATATCAGCACTACAGCTTTTTATAAGTTTAGAAGAGCTGGTATGCCTTATCATCAGTTTCCAAGTAGCAGGGCCTACTACATTTTAGATGAAGTAAAAACTTGGTTAAGTAAATCAGGTTATCATCAAGAAACCACGTGGACTAAGTAGCCGTGAGAGCGTAGAATAATGGGTGAACCAAAATTCTACGCTCTTTTTTTGTAAAAAGAAAAGGGCAGTAAAATGATTAAAAAAGTAGAAAAAGGCAAACATGTTGGTCAATGGAAAGTGAGAATACAACCAGTTGATAAAATAACTGGCAAGCGGCTTAGTTTCCCTGTTAAATATGTTGATTCGAAGAAAGAAGCGGTAAAACTAGAGCGAGAATTATGGGCTGAGTATGAAAATGGCTTAAATCCTAGTGATGGAACTGCTATTTTTGCGGATGAATTTCAAAAGTATGTTGATAGAAGAGCAAAAACAATTAGTCCTGTTACTCTTAAAGCCTGGCAAGGTTCAGCAGATGACTTTAAAACATATTTTGGTAAAGCTAAGATAAATCAGATTACGACAGCTTTAGTATCAGAGTATGCACATAAATATGTAGATGAACACCATGCTACTGTAAGTAAATCTTCAACAATTGCTAAACGATTAATTCACATGCGTAACTTCTTTAAAACTATAGTAGGAAAGACGATCAAAGAAAATCCTGTTCCTGAGGGTGCACTAAAGCTTTTCTTTAAGCAAAGTGATTTCACTGTTCCACAAGAATGGTATATTTTTTCGTCTGATCAATTGGAAAGTATTAGAAATTTAATTTTTAAAGATTTGCAGCATGCTTCTGTTATGAATTGGAGTAGCAAGCTGGCAATTTTAATTGAAAGTTATACTGGTATGAGAGTTAGTGAAGTGCAGGCGTTAAAGTTCAATAATGTTGTTTTTGAAGATTCTGCTTGGACTTTTAGAATTAACAATAGTTGGTCTGACTATGAAAAAAGCTTTACTGGAGCGCTAAAAGCACGCCCTAAAGGCTATTCACGAACGGTATTACCTGTTCCTCAAAAGTTAATTATTCTTCTACAGAAGTTTAAAAATAAGCAAGAAGACTTTTTGAAGAAACACGACTTAGACAATCCTTTGGATTTGGTTTTCATTAATATTCATGATTATAAAGCGTCCGCAACTGATCAGCCAGTTAATCAAAGAAGTATTAATGAAATGCTTAAAAACATTTGCGATCGTTTGAATATTAAAGCTGATGGTAAGTTGTTAAGTATGTATTCATTTAGACATACCATTTGTACTAATTTAGCTAATACACCTGGCATGTCGTATCCTTGGGCAGCCGAGAAAATGGGTCACTCGTTACAAATGTTTATGAATACCTATGTTGGAATCGATCCAAATATGAACCAACAAATGAATAAATTATGGGTAAGTTAACCCCATGAACACGTTATGAACACCATTTAGATTTAGTGTTTTGGAAACGTTGATATTAAAGGAATCGATGACTAGAACCCGTGCGCCTCTAGTCAGCATAACAAATGTGTTAGACATGGTTTAAAAGCCATGTCTTTTTTGTGCAATAAAAAAGACTCGTAACAGTAATTTGCTACAATTCTTTATATGATTTGGTTTTAGGAATGTTTGCTAAATTTTTCCATTATCAGCTGTTGGTGAGATGGCCAGCCTAGCCTTTTTATTGGTGTATGCCATGGTTAACTTAGGCCACTTGCGCATTGCAGGGCAAACTGGGGCCAAGCGCTGGATTTTGATTTGCTCTGTTGTATTGAATCTAGCTTTGTTTGCTTTGTTGTTTATTCAGACAATTCTCAACCACGAAACTTTAACTTGGATTTCAGTAATTGCTTTGTTAATTATTAGTTTTTTAGTTGAACTTGCTTGGCGAAAAAAGAATAAACGCAACCTGCATTGGTTAGGAAAAAAATAGTAATTTATGATACAAAAAGTCGACTTTTGTTCCACTTATTGGGTACAAAAGTCGACTTTTTGTTTTTTTCGTTGTCAAAACAATATCTTTAATATTTTAATTCAGATATACTCTCTTTGATCAAGTTTGAAGTGAGGGAAAATGAATGAAAAAGTTATTGATCGGAAGCGCAGTCTTAGCAGCCTTATTAATTAAAGAAAATATCGCAGTAAATGCGGCAATAGAGCAAAACGAAACAACGCCTAAGATTGCAGTTACTGACAAAAAAGAGAAGCCAAAAGACCAGTCTGATAATAGTTTGGCAGGTCATTATGACCAAGAGACAAATTTTATTACCTGGGAAATAAGGCTGAATCCCAAGAAAGAAAAATATACTGGTGATTTGAAGTTGGAAAATTTAATTCCAGAAGGCTTAGTTCTAGATCCAGATACGATTGAAGTAATTAAGAATGATAATTTTATTCAAAATTCTAGTTTAGTTAAATTGAAGAAAAACAAATTAACAGCTGAATTTCCTGCTAAGAAGTATTCAGAGAGCACAATTTTGATTAAGTATCGAACCAAGGTGGAAGCAGAGCCTAATGAGCCTAATTATCTTCGGGTGAGTCAGTCCTTTACTTTGGGCGATAATCGAGTTCAAGAATACGAGCAAGAAATTAAATACGATCGAAGTAATAAGAATTTTAACATTGAAGCGCCACATAAATCTACGTTTAGAGATGATAATCAAATTTCGTTAATTAAAAAATCTAAAAATAATGAAGAACGCTCTGAAGATTGGCTTAAACGTCTAGCAGAGCTGATTATTAATAAAAAAGAAACTACTTCAGATAAAGGAAGTGAAAAAGTTCAAGGACAGGTCAAAGATCAAAAGCAGCAAGCTTCCCCAGAAAATACAAACCTTTCACGCACTCCAACTGTCAAAGGCTTGACTGGTTTTGATACTAAGGCTAACGAGGTAAAATCCACGGCTAAAATAGATTCTGATTCAGTAAAAACTACTCTAGATAAAGACGAGATTAAGGACAATGCAAGTACTATCTCGCCTAAGTCGCAAAAACACGATACTCATGTCACACTCCCTAAAAGTGACACATCAGAAACTAAGGCAAAATTACCTAAAGCTGGTGAAACTGCCGGTGTTATGCTCAGCGTATTGGGCATAATTTTAATAATTGCAGGGTGGACAGTTCGAACAAAATTCTTAAAATAATCTATATTTGTACTAAAATACGGATTTTCAATAGCCAAAATAGACTCTTTCACGTATTATTGAGATAGATAAACTTGTATCATGAAAGAGAAACAAACATGCCGTACACTATTTCAGAAATTATTGTTTTATTTTTTACTTATTCAGTTATCGGCTGGCTTTGGGAAACCTTTTATTGTTCGATCAAAGACCACCATTATGATTATCGGGGATTTCTGTTTGGTCCTTACTGCCCCGTGTATGGGTTCGCCGTTACTACAATTTTAATTTGTACCAAAGACGTGCGAGATAACCTGCTCCTTTTATTTATAGTAGGGACTATCGTTGCCACTATTTTCGAATTTGTGGCTAGTTGGCTATTAGAGACAATCTTTCGCATGAAGCTTTGGGATTATTCAAAATTATGGGGTAACATTCAAGGTCGAGTGGCCCCAATGATTTCATTATTTTGGGGCGTTGGTGTAGTTTTATTAGTAAAATTTATTCAGCCAATCATTCAGAAGCTCATTAATAATGAAGAAAAGATAACTCATGGCTGGCTAGCTGTGGGTATTACCATTGTTATGGGTATTGACTTAGTATTAACAGTAATCAGTGTCGAGAGATTCCATACTACAACTAAGATGTGGGATGTGCATATTGACCACTTTATTGAGCGAGTTAGAACTAAAGTAGAAAGTCATATGCCTGAGAAAGGAAAATTGCGGGTTGGTGATTGGCACCACTCAGTGATGCAGCACTATGATGAATTACAACCGCAACGATTAAGCTGGAATCATAAGCGCTACTTGAAGAGCTTTCCAAAATTAAAAGTTACTGATGCTCCTAAGTTCATGGAAATTAAGAAAGAAGTCTTGAAGAAAGAAAGCTAACTAACATAATCTTATTTTGTGGGATTGAAAAAAGTCGGATGATCATATTAGGTCATCCGACTTTTTCTTATCCATTAATTCTATTTGGTTCACGTTTTTTACTTTTTATTTCGATGTAGTTATCTAAAACGTTGGCATAGCGTCCAAGGGTGAAAAGGTAATCAGATAATCGATTGATGTATTTTAATACGTCATCTGATAATTCCTGTTCATTTAAACTTAATTTGACCAATGCCCGTTCGGTGCGTCGAGCGACTGTCCTGGCATACTGAAGATTGGCACCAGTGGCTTTACCACCTGGCAGAATAAATTCAGGAATGGAAGGAATTTGGGGCGTTAGTTGATCAATGCGATGTTCGAGTTGCTGCACTGTTTCATGGGTGATTTCTTGATGATGCTTTACCACGATATCAGCTTGTAATTGGTAAAGGTTGCGTTGTACGTCTTGCAGCTCATCTTTAAGTTGCAGACAGTTTTTAGATAAGTTAGCAATTACTACACCTAAGTAGGATTGCAATTCATCTACGTCACCTAGAGCTTCAATTTGGAGGTCATATTTAGGCACCATTTTGCCAGTAACTTGCTTAGTTAAACCTTTGTCACCAACTTTAGTGTAAATTTTAATCATAGCTGATTCCTGCTTTTCGTTTGTAATTGTTTAGGGCAAGAGTCAATGGTTTGTACAAAACAAAATAGAAACCAAAATTGCCCAGACAATGGTAAGTATCAAATAAGAAACTTCCCGCAACATAACCTAAAAAGGATGACCAGCCACCCCAAATTGACATGCCGAAATTGATCAACAAGCCATATACGTAACCCAGAAGGGTAGCTACGATAACTTGCATCCAGAAGTGTTGCTTTAGTGGGGTGGTTTTGTCAAGTAGGATTACTACTAAAACACAACCAACATAAGCCATAATCTGGGGGATAGTCCAAATTCCAAAGCCTAGATAAATATTGGACAAGATCATGGTCAATGCGGATAGGGCAAAGCCAAAGCCAGCACCCATTGTTAGGGTCACAATCATAATCATATCAGTTACGGGCTGTACGTTAGGGATATCGATGATTTTAAAAATTCTGAGTGTTACACACATAGCAACCAAAATCGCTAGGAGTGCTAAAGATCGAATCTGAACTCTTTCTTTGGTAAGCATTTTACTTGATCCCGGCTAGCTTCCAGACAACACGGTCGTTTCTATGCAATGGTTGTTGGTATGCTCCTTTAGAAGCATACTTGCCGTTAATGGTGTAAGTCCAGTAGATATTCTTACTCTTATTTTGGCTTCTGCCAGCAATACTAGTAACAAAGCCATTAGTGCTTTTAACGTGCCAACCTTTTTTCAAACCGGTGATCACTTTAGCATTTTTCTTAACCTTAAAACTCTTGTGTGAGAAAGCCTTGTTGCCCTTCTTTAAGGTGTAATGAACTTTAATGTAAGAAGCAGCTTGGACGTTGCTGGTTGGTGCAACGCCAGTGAAAAGTAGGCTAACAAATACGGCACCGGTAGTAGTTAAGCTTAATAATTTTGTTTTAGTCATTTGTTTTTCTCCTTATGATTATTTCATTTTAGCTAAAGTAAATTTAACTTTATCTTTGTTATTAACAGTTTGTTCATTAGCGCCTTTAGAGGCAAACTTATTGTTAATTGTGTAGGTCCAATAAATCTTTTTCTTAGGATTTTGAGTTTTGCCGTCAATTGCAGTGATAAAGCCTTTGGTTTCCTTAACTTTCCAGGCCTTTTTTAAACCAGCAATTACTTTAGCTTTTTTAGGAACTTTTATGGTTTTCTTATCAAAGGTCTTTTTACCTTCTTTTAAAGTGTAATTAACCGAAATTTGGTTAGTTGTGCTTTTTTTAGTAGCTGAATTATTATTTGAGCATGCAGTTAAGGCTAACGTAAAGAAAGTAATAATTGCAAAAAATAGATTAATTTTACGTTTACTCATACTCTTCAATTCCATTCCTCCAAATAAATTTATTTAATTGGGCAGGCGCCACCAGCACAATCTGATTGGTCGACTAGCTCTAGTCCTTTTTGATCATCATTTTGCTTAGCAAAAACTTTTTCAACATCATCAGTAATCAATGCGGCTCTAGCCTCGTAAGTCTGCTTGTCAATTGGTTCCTTCGGAGCTTGTTTAAGTGAGCCACCGTAATAAGGAAGAAGTGAAGTTGACTTAATAATATGGCGATATTGGTAAAGTAGTGGGGCAATTTGATCACTTTCATCGCTTTGGAAAGTAACGGTACAACTAACAGCATTGTCGGACCAATAAGTTTGCAAAAATGCTTGTGTCGCAAATTGTTCCGCGATGGAAACAGTGCCGGCTGAGGCAAAGTTTTTGCTGTCGGCGTGAGCTGCACGAAGTGGAAATTCAACACAGATTGTATTTGGTGTGTAAATATCTGGTTCAGTGTGGTAGCCACATTCTTTTAAGGCTGGCAAAAGTGGGTCGCTAGCTTGGAAACGAATCCGTTGAATCAAGTAACCAGCATAGTGGAAGTGCATTCCTTCGCTGACTCCAGCCAATTTCGCTACCGTACCTGAAGGTTTAACTGTGGTGTGCTTAATTGATTCATTGCAGCCTAATTCCTTGCTGTAGGTCTTGTCTGCGTCAACTACAGCTTGGTAAAGGCTGTCAACCATCTTAACCGCTTGAGGGTCATAGATTGGCTTCTTGATCTTTTGCCCATTTTCTTGATCAACTGCATCCTCAAAGCCAGTTACAACTCTGTGACCGAGATCATTTAAAAGCCAGTCTTGAATTCCTGACATTGAAACCCCGATTCGGCGATTTTTATGGATGATTTCGCGTGAAATTTCCCAATCATAGGGACTGAAGGTAACTCGCTTGGTGTAGCGAGCAGCTAAGCCAAAGGCTTCCTTGAGGTCCCAGCCTTCTTGTTCCGCTACATAAGGGAAGACCTCAAACAAATTACATGGTTCACCATTAGCTAGAGAAATCTCACCACAAGGGTTGGTGCCTTCAACGCTGTCGTCAATGCCGGCCTGATAACCATCAGCGATTCGGCCATAATTGCGTGAAAGATCAAGATTGACGATTCCTGGTTCACCGTTATGCAAAATTCCGTCAGCAATTGGGCCATAATTATTAAATTTAGAGTTAATTGCGACACTGTTGTTAGAAGCCCAGCGGTGATGATAAAGTTTTTCCTTATCTTGCTTCATCTTAATAAAGTCTTGATTATCGCTAGAGCCAAGAGCAAGTTCAGCAGAGCGACGGACATTGCCTGCAACAACTGTTTTACCAATCAAGTTACAAATATCAGTGCCGTCAACGGCAGTAAGCTTACTATTAACGCGAGCATTGATAACGTTGTTGATATCAATAAGCATCTCAACTAAAGGCATTGGGCCTGAAGCCGTACCACCGAAGCCATGGATCTTAGCACCATATGGACGAATGTCAGAGATATCGAGTGCTAATTTGATTTTGTGGTCTGGATTAGTGGCGTTAAAGTGCATGTCGATTAAACGGGCATTAGCTAAGACCCAACCTTCACGGGTGTCAGGCAGTTTGTAATAAATTGTGTCGTCAGGTACACTTTGCTTTTCCCATTCGTCTTTGTCGATGGCACCGACCTTGAGGGATGCCTCGTAAGATGGACTCTTTTTGTCGATGATTACGGCTAAATCCACTTTATTGTCGACGGAAGGAATTTGAGCGATATTTTCGTTGACCACTGAAAAACCAACACCGCCGCCCTTCATTAATTGGTCAAATAAGAAGGAGAAAGGCATTGAAACGGCTTTTTGCTCAGGATTAAGATAAGCAGGCACAATGTGGCTATCGCCGTATTTTTGTGGGCGAATTGCAATGAACCAGCAGTTATTTAAGGAATCACCGTTCCGCTTTTGATAATCAGTACCTGAAATCCAAAGATTACGACCAGACGGAGTAGCAGCTAAGCCATAGACTAAACGAAATAGTTTTTGTGCTTCATTAGTTAACTCCGTAATTACTTCTGCAGAAGGATTATCATGCAAGCGCGGATCAAGGTTAATATTACCTTCAATAACTCGTTTGACAGTTTCATCCCAATTCTCAGCTCTATTTTGGTCAGGAAGCCAGCGGGCATAAGTTCTCTTGTAGGTAACCCAACCTAATTCTCCCCAATGAGGTTTAACTTCTTGTTTCACTGAATCGATAAAGTCAGGATCCAGCTTAATTCTTGTGGTAGGCATAAAAAACTCACTCCTAAAAGTTACTATTGTTTCACAAAACACATTATCTGTGAATACATTTATGATAATACCACAATATGTTGTGTTATGTATTAAAAATTTTTCACATAAAAGGGACTTGCATTCTACAATTTAGGTTAGTAATAGGGGTTGAGAAAAATAAAAAAATATTCAGCAACAAATTTGCTACTGAATATTTTGAGATTAATTGATAGGGGTTAAAAAGTAAATTTTATTTGTTATAGAAAATATAGAAAAAGGATTGTTCAAGAAATTATTTTACGAAACCTGCAGTGAACCAAGTGTTGGCACTAGGCTTAAGTGACCAGCCAGTGACCTTCTTGTTAACAGCAGTGACTGAGTATTGGTTGGTAGTTGGCACAACGTATGCTTCATCATACATCCACTTCTGCCACTTCTTGAAGGCATTAGCACGGTAAGTAGGATTGAAGGCCTTCTCTGAGTCGATATCAGCCAAAAGCTTAGTTTGCTTAGGTGAAACGAAACGAGCAAAGTTGTATGGTGCAGCTTCATTGTAAAGGTCGTTAGGGGATGGTTCACTTGAAAGTGACCAACCACCTTCGAAGACGTCGATTCTTGGATCGTCAGATTGGACAGCTTGTACCCAGTTGTTGAATTCCATTAGACGGCCGCCGACAAATTTAACATCCAAACCAACTTTCTTCCATTGTTGGATGTAGTTTCTCCAAACAGGTTCAGCGGTAGTTGAGTTGTTTCTAACAGCCAAGTTAATTACTAACTTCTTGCCGTTAGGTTGAACTCTGTATTCACCCTTCTTCTTGTAGCCGGCTTTATCCAATAATTCGTTAGCCTTCTTCAAGTTGTATGGGTAACCCTTGATTGACTTGTCAGTATAATCACCAAATTGTTCAGGGATCAAAGTGTTAACGCGGAAGGCCAAGCCGTGGTAGTAACGTTTAGCGACTGCATCAACGTTCATTGCATAAGCCATAGCTTTACGTAATGATGGATTATTCATCTTAGAATTCTTGTTTTCAACGTTTTTGCCAGCCTTTTTGTCCCATTTACCTACCTTAAAGCCTAAGTAGCTATAAGATAGAGGCACTTTGCCGATAAAGTTAGTGTCAGTGGCATTCTTAACATCTTCCCATTGGGTATTAACGACACCAGCTACGTCGAACTTGTGACTCTTGATGGCTTGAGTAACTGAGTTGGTACCGATGACTGTCATGGATACCTTTTCCAAGTTTGGTGTACCACGCCAGTAATGCGGGTTACGTTCCCAAGTGACAGATTGACCACGAACAAGCTTGCTTACGCGGAATGGGCCGTAGAAGAGTGGTTGTTTTCTAACCTTGTCACTAGACATCAACTTGGAGAATGGTACGTCCTTTAAGTAATGGTAAGGTTCAGCGTATTCCCAGAAGTAACCGTTACCTGATTGAAGCATACCAGGCTTCATTTGTTTAAAGTGAATTACGACCTTGCGGCCATTTTCGCCATCAGGCATCTCAATACCAGAAATCTTCTTGCTCTTGCCTTCGTGATATTCTGCTAAACCAACAATGTCGGCAAGAGAATCGGTATAACGTTGTGACTTGGAGTCTTTATTAGCAATAATTTCATAAGCGTATTCCACGTCTTTAGCATTAACTTGCTTGCCGTCTGACCACTTAACACCCTTCTTAACCTCGATAGTTACGGTCTTGGCTTTACGGTCAAGCTTAAAGGTAGCAGCACCTTTATTGTTAATCTTGTATTGATCGTTGACTGAGAATAACCCTTCTTGTCCTGGTTCTGCAACTTGGGAGTCGGTATCAGTATCAGATAATTCTGGCAAGAAAATACCAGTGAAGGGACTATCTGACTCGATAGCGTAATTTAAGGTCCCACCTTTTTTAACACTTTTCACAGGAACAGTTTGACTGAACTTGTGATGTGTATCTGCCGCATCATTAGTCTTGGCATTCTTATTATTACCACAGGCAACTAAACTTAAAGCTGCCCCAGAAACAAGTGCTAATGCACCAAAATATCGTTTTGCTTTACTCATTCAAAAAGCACCTCCAAATAAATTAAAAATATTTTAGTTTTATTCTATGATATTAAAATGAAAAAAGCAATAGAAAAATTAATAAAAATGTGAAAAATATTATTTTTAAATTATTTTTGAAGCTAAGATTAGTTTTCTTTCTTGGCTAATTAGGCATAAAATAAGGAAATAACAGCTTTTTATGTTGGAGGAAAATATGGATACAGCCTGGGAAAAATTTAAAAATAATATTCCATTACGTCGGTTTGTGGTACTGCTATTAATTATTGCCTGCCTTTATGAAATACGAGCAATGATGAACACAGTATTATTAACTTTTATTTTTACTTATGTGATCGTGCATTTAATTCATCTAGTGCAGCGGTATTTTCCTAAAATACCAACAGGTCTAATTGTTGCGGTAACATATCTAATTATCTTGGCGCTGCTTTATTTCGTGGTTACCATTTATTTGCCCATGTTAGTTGGCCAAATATCTAAAATGGTAAAGTCAGTGATGGCGTTTTATGAATCAAATGAATCATCGCGCTTAGCCAGCCATGTAACGCGTTATATCAGTAAAGGTGAGATTGTTACGCAGGCAAAGCGAGTTGGGACTTTTGCTCTGCATACGGTGACCAATTTTGGTAGTTTAACAATTGCTACCTTTATGTCCTTGATTTTAAGTTTCTTCTATACGATTGAATTAGATAGAATGATTGAATTTTCAAAGTTATTTGTTAAAAGTGGTTACTTTAAATGGCTTTTTGAAGATATTCGCTATTTTGGTAAAAAGTTTACCAATACTTTTGGTGTCGTTTTAGAGGCGCAATTCTTTATTGCCATTTGTAATACGGCCTTGACGATGATTGGTCTGGCATTTATGCATATGCCGCAAATTATTGCCTTAGGCTTAATGGTCTTTATTTTAAGTTTAGTGCCAGTAGCTGGTGTGATCATTTCTTTAATTCCATTAAGTATTATCGGCTATTCTGTTGGTGGCATTCGTTATGTGATTTATATCTTCATTATGATCATGATTATTCATGCAATTGAGGCCTATGTGTTGAATCCCAAATTTATGGCTAGCAAGACTGAATTACCAATTTTCTATACTTTTTTAGTTTTGTTAGTAGCTGAACACTTCTGGGGTACTTGGGGCCTGATTGTCGGTGTGCCGATCTTCACTTTCTTGCTTGATGTCTTAGGGATTAAATCGGCGAAGAAAAGTAAAAAGAAAGCGAGTAAATAATTGAGAGTACTTTTGACAGGTGATAGCATTATTGCACGCCAGGAAGGAAAAAATGAACCGCACCTTAATTGGAATTTACAACAGCTTTTGCCTGAGATTGAACTAGAAAATACGGCTGTTTCGGGAATTAATTCTGGGGCATTTTTTGCCAAATTAAATGAATTAGTACTAAGCGTAAAGCAGTGCGATAATTTGGTGATCTTGCTGGGAACCAATGATTTGGCTATGCACAAACAAGTGCCAGCAAGGCAATTTAAGCAAAATATGGAAATTATTTCCTCGGCAATAGTTTGTCAATATTACCCACCACATGTTCTGCTTGTTTCGCCGCCAGCTGTTGATGAAACTAAGCAACGTGTACGGAATAATACGTTAGTAGCGGAATATGCTCAGATCGTGAAAGAAGTAGCACATGAGTATCATTTTCGTTATGCAGATCTGGCACAAGCTATGCGGGATACTGGCGATTTAAGCGAGATTTGTCAAGGAGTAAAAAACGATGGACTTCATTTTGGTGATCGTGGCTATGAGATTTTAGGAAAACTAATCGCTGAAAATTTGAAACAAATGTAAAAAGGACCGCAATTTGCGGTCCTTTATTTTTCGCTATTTTAATGTTGCCCAAAGCAAGCTTCCAGCTAGCGCAATGGCCAAGAACGGAATGAGCAAATAGGCAAAAAAGAAAAACATAATTCCTACGACTAGTAAAAAGCCGATAACTTTAATGAGGCCAATTCCTAATTTAAAGAATAGCCAGAGTAAGAGTAATGTTAATAATAAAGAAAGCATATTAATACCTCCATAAATCTATGAGAGTATTTTACTACCAAATTGGACGAATAGAATAGTAGGAAGATTAATGCTTTAGAAAAATTTAGTTACCGGTAACAAGATAAATCATATTGAAAGCTCTTTCTGTAACCGCTATATTTTAACTATTGAAAGCGATTTAAGAAACGAGAGGAAAAATAAATGGAGGAGAAAAAAACTGGGTTACCTACGCTAGCTAGTACGACAATTTGGATGATTAGTTTGGGGTATTTGGGTGTGCAAATCGCCTTTACTTTGGAAACATCACAGATGAGTCGAATCTTCCAAACATTGGGTGCTGATCCGACAAAATTAGGCTGGTTCTTTATTTTACCGCCGTTAGCTGGATTGGTAGTGCAACCTGGAATTGGATCATTATCCGATCGAACTTGGATTCCTAAGATTGGACGGCGTTTGCCATATTTATTAGTCGGTATGATCTTTGCCGTAATTACTATGATTTTGTTACCAAATGTTGGTAGTTTTGGTCTAGGCTATGGTTCAATTGAGGCTCTAATATTTGGTGCTGTTGCAATCGCGATATTAGACGTGGCATCGAACATGGCAATGCAACCATTTAAAATGATGATTGGTGACATGGTCAATGATGAACAAAAGTCATATGCCTATGGGATTCAAAGCATGTTGTCCAACTTTGGTGCTGTTATTGCCGCATTTTTCCCGTTCTTATTAACTAGTTTGGGTGTTGCTAATACAGCTAAAAAGGGTGTGGTACCACAATCAGTAATTATTTCATTTTATGTTGGTGCTGCCGTTTTAGTCATTACATCATTGTTCACGATATTCAGAGTACATGAATATGATCCAGAAACCTACGCTCGTTATCATGGAATTAAAGAATCTGATAATCAAGAAGGCGGTGGTTGGATTGAACTGCTTAAGAAGGCGCCAAAAGTCTTCTGGCAAGTGTCATTAGTTCAGTTCTTCTGCTGGATTTCTTTCCAATATTTATCAACTTACGCTACTGGTGCTATTGCACAAAATGTTTGGAATACGACCAATGCCTCCTCTGCAGGCTACCAGATTGCTGGTAACTGGTTTGGTGTTTTAACTGCTGTACAATCAATTGCGGCAGTAGTTTGGTCATATGTTTTAGCGAAGGTTCCAAATAATCACCACAAGCTAGGTTACGGTATCAGTTTGCTACTAGGTGGAGTAGGATATACTTCAATCTTCTTGATTCATTCTCAGGGGTTTTTAATTCTATCCTTCATTTTAATTGGCATCAGTTGGGCTGGTATGAATACTTATCCATTGACGATGGTATCTAATGCTTTATCAGGTAAACACATGGGAACATACTTAGGTTTGTTCAATTGCTCAATCTGCTTACCTCAAATTGTGGCATCACTGCTCAGCTTCATGATTTTCCCAATGGTGGGTAACTCCATGCCAGCAATGATGTTGATTACTGGTATTTCAGGCTTCTTAGGCGCTTTATCAGTTTTAGCAATTAAGGAAACTTACGTAAAATAGCATATCTTCTCATTAAAAAACACACTACAATGTGCAATTATGCATGTAGTGTGTTTTGTGATTTATCTATGTAGAAAAATTCGCCTTCGTCTTTGAACATTTTGTAGGTTTCTTTGATCATTCTTTCAGGGATTGCATAAGATTGGACGAATGCAATTGGGTCATAGAAATTATCTTCTTGTCCGCAAGAGTATTGATAGATCAGATGCAATCCATAAATATCGGCATCTCTTTCTTCGTCATCAAGGCCGCCATAATCAAGACAACAATTATATTGTTTTAAGTTGGGCCTGCCATCCATGATATGCCCAATTTCATGAGCAATTGTAAATGGTACTTCCGGTGAATGGTGGTGCCAATTCATGTTGATACAGATTTCTCGCTCATTTTTAAATGAAAGAGAGGGATTATTGGGATCTGATTCAAAAAAGACGTAACCAATATCATGCTCATAAGCATAATTAAATAAATACGTGATTAGTTGATTTTTTCTATAGTTATTGTCCACTGCCATGTTTTCTAGCTTCTCTCTGTTTGATGTCTCTCTTCATGAGCTCTCGAACCATGTCAAGATATTCTTTAGGAACAGGATGACCATAGTATGAATAGGGTACCTCATCTTCCAAATTCACAGTGTCCTGCAAACGTGGAGCAGGGTCATCGGTAATGCCACTTAAATAGTCTATTGATGTATGCAAAACCTTAGCAACTGCACCTAAGGCCATAATACCAGGTTTTCTGGTTTTCCAATTGTAGATACTTCTTTTGCCTAGTCCAGCTTTGTCATTTACTTCTAGTAAAGACATTTTTCTTTTTTTTGCTAATTCTTTTGTACGCTCAAACTCAATCATGACGATGGTTTCTTCACTTTCTAAATAAAAAAGTATGCTAAAAAGCATATTTTTACTTGACATAGTATTCGTATAAGCATATTATATGAACTGTCAACAAGTTAAAAACAATCTAATGACCAGAAAAATTCTGTGTGGTAGTGGAATCAATGGCACTAGTCTGTTTTTTATACCTTTATTGTAGTATATTGACGTATTTTGGTCAATGACTAATATGTCAATACTTAAATTAAGCCTGCTTGTTGAACATTATCAAACAGAGGTGAAGTCCAATGGACATTCGTTAACCCCCTCTGATCATTTGATCAAAAGAGAGGTGATTTATTTAATCATGGATATTCATGATTACGTTGAGCTGATTACTCTTGCTTTATGGGTAGTTAGCGTAGTAGGTATTGGCATCTTGAGCAGGGTTCATTTCAAGAACAAGCGCTTAGAGCGATTCCGTGATACTGCAGATAGCTTGATGAAAAGCTATGTACGCTTATACGATAAGGAAAATCTTTCTGACGAGCAAAAGATTAATCGTGTTGGCAATGCAGTAGTGAATAGTCTTGATGCAAAAGGCTTCAAGCTAAACAGGCAGGAAGTACAGGACATCTTTGCGGAAGTAGCTAAGCAGATGAATGAGCAAACTCAGGATAAGTAGTAATTTTTAAATTTTTTCGGAGGTTTTATTATGGTTGATATTAGTTTAAAGAGTCGTTTGTATGCACCATTTGCTAGAGTAGTGCAAAAGGCAAATATTGGACATACCTACACTTACGTTTTGCAAATGTATAAGAATAATACTTATGTTAGTCGGGCAAAGAACGGGGCAAGTATTAGTTCTCCTACACCTGGACTAACACTAGTTGGCAGAACTGGAGCAGAAATCAAAGCTGGCAAAAATAAATATGCAGCTGGTGGTCATACCCAAACCTGGGAGTATGCAGGCCCCACCGGCGATGGGAGCTGGTTTATTGGGACTAAGCCTAATGATGATCGTTGGACTACTCAGATCGCTCGTGTTAAATATAATTCTGGTCGCGTATCTAATAATACTCAAATGGCTAGAATTTCTAATCTGGTTGAAATTACTAATGGTGATTGGCATGGAAAGCATATTAAAAGAGTAGAAGCAGCAGTTTCGCCTAACTATAAATATTTGATGATTGCAACGGTATGGACTGATAATAGCGGACACTTTGGTTTATATGAATTACCTAAGGTGAATGCGTTGTTGAATGGTAATCCAGGTGGTAATGTCACTGTGTCTGAACTAAAGCAATGTCAAGCTGGCGAAGTTATTGATATTGATAATTTTGTAGGTAGGATTGGTTCAATTCAAGGATATGATATTGATGATGACTTGAATGTTTATGTTTCTAGTCAATATGATCCTACACATGCTGATAGCAATAAAAGAAAAATTGTAAAGTTTAGTTGGGAGCAACCAGGAGCATTGAATACCCTTGATTTAACAGGTGATACACGTCTTAATCAAAATTTTGCAGGATATCCAACTGAACTTGAAGGAATTCAAGTAATTGGCAATAATGACCTATATCTTACTGTTGCATATCACAATAAAAATGGTGTAGGAACTATTGGTAATCAGATTTTTCGAGTTAAATGGTAAATATTGAATTGAATGGCGGAGGTTTTTTCCTTCGCTATTTTGATGATTACGTAATATAATAATCATATTAGCAATCAAAAAAACGAAGGGACATACTATGAAAGTATTAAAATTGGGAACAATAATGACTTTAGGGGGAATATTGTTCTCTCTAACAAATTTTGTTGTTCACGCAGATTCTAAAGAAAACACCACTGAAGTAACGTTGAATCATAATACATATCTTTATAATAAAAAAGGGAGTAGAGTTAAAGATTCGAAAAAACTATTAAAAGATGAAAGTGTATCAGTTAAAGGAAAGATACAAAAACTGAGTAAAAATAAAAAATATTACACTATTTACAATTATCAAAGATATTGGCTGCCGTATATTTTAATTAAAGGCCAAGCTTATTACACTACGGTAAAAGGTAAATTTATTAAAGTGGCTAATGTTGGTAAGATCAATAATTCAGAATTGATAGCTACTTCAGGATATGTTGTAACTAAAAAGAATACTGTTTTCTATAATGCTAATGGGAATGCTACTAAGAATAAAGTGAAAAAAGGTAGCAAATTTAAAGTAACTGCGCTTTTGAATCTTAAGCCACAAGTAGCCGATATGCCTGGTTTTTATCAGGTTTCCAAAAATAAGTTTTTGTATTCTCTAGATGTAAACAAACCTAGAATAGATTTACAGTTTTTAACTAAAGAAGCAAAAGAAAACAAAACTACATATGTGAATTTACTTAAGAATACTTATATTAGACAAGCAGATGGTACAATTAGATCAAAGGTTACTGTGGGATATATGCCAGATAGTTGGAAAGTAGATAACCTGAAATACATTTGGGTTTCGACTGACAATAAAGCTGAGCTGTTTTATCACATTGTTTCTAGTGATCCATGGGAGCAGACTAGAGATGGATATATTAGTGCAGAAGCTGTTAAGGTTACAGCTGGCCCTGAATTAACCCCATCAAATACTGATGCAGAAGCTGAGGCAGCTGCACAAAAGAAATAAACATTATTGCTTAAAATATTAAACCAAGCAAAAAAGAGAATCCTGTTCCGTTGAGCAGGGTTCTCTTTTTGGATATTCATTAGTAAATTGTTTATTTTTTGATCTAGAAGAATTAGTCTTTTACAACATCCTTAATGTTCAACCATTGGCTCTTGTTGATCTTAACGATCTTCTTGCCATCAGCCTTTTTGACATCTTTGGCAGTGTAGGTTGAACCCATAGAAACTTTTTGAGTAGTTTTGTGACCTTGAGCATTCAAAACGTTAACTTTTTGATTTTTGGTGTCTTTAACAGTAACAAAAATCTTGTCACCCTTCTTGATTGAAGGATCGGTTGGCATAACTTGTGCAGTTCCAAGCTTAGGAGCTTCAAAACTAGCAGCTTGACTAACTGAAGCACCAACGCTCATTAAACCCATTGAAGCAACAACAACTGAAACAACCTTAACCATTTTCTTTGATAACATAATGAATACCTCTAATTCTAATCACTTATCTACTGGAACTTCTCGTTCCTCATTCCTTACAATTCTTATTATATAACGTACGTTATATAATACAAGGAAAAAAGCACATTTTTTAGAAAAATATTTTTGCTGGGTAAATGTTGCTAGAATAACGTTTTACGGAATTTCGTAAAAAGGGCAGAAAAAAACAGCTATTCATTTTGAATAACTGCGGAGATTTTTGGTATAAGTCCCTTAACGATGACCTCGGCTCTTATTATAATAAGAAAATCCGCAAATTCACAGTGTTCATATAGTAAGAAATAATTAACTAAATTAGATCATATTATTAGTCTTGATGTAATAATATGATCTTTTTATTTTCTTTTCGCCTATTTATTGAATACATATGATATAATATTAGTTAAGTCATGTGGTGATAAGTCAATGTAAATTGTAAATTTTATTTTTAATTAGTTTG
>NZ_PCYV01000022.1:0-36144 GCF_002553785.1 Lactobacillus sp. UMNPBX15 | reverse complement strand
CCTTACATGTCTGTTTTTAAGCTCTCGTCGCATCTCTCGAAGCGACTTTATTAATATATAATACTTGAATATTAATTGCAAGTATTTTTTTAATAAAGAATTATGCTCGCTCTTAAAAAGGCGACTTCAATAATATACCTTAAAATTCATTTTTTGACAAGCTTATTTTTAAATGAATATTTACAAAATTCATGTTAAAGTTGATACATCACTACTTTGAGGGGGTCATTAAAATTAAAAAATTTGATTTAACTATTATCGGTGGCGGACCTGTTGGCCTATTTGCCGCGCGATTTGCCCATCTTCATGGACTCAAGACCGTACTGTTTGATTCATTATCTGAAACAGGCGGACAGCCACAAATGCTTTATCCTTTTAAGAAAATCAAAGATATTCCTGCTTACGACTCTATTACAGGAACTGAACTAATCGACAATTTACGACATAATTTAACGGATACAACTATTTTTACTAACCATAAAGTTGAAAATGTCACTAAACAAAAAGACGGCTTTATTATCGATGATATAGTTGCATCCCACAGCATATTGATTACCACTGGTGCCGGTGCCTTTAAACCTAAAGCTTTACCATTATCTATGGATGATGATACTCAAAAAAGGATTCATTACTTTATTAAAGATCCCCAAAAATTTGTCGGACAAACAGTTGGCGTCTTTGGGGGCGGCGATTCAGCATTAGACCTGGCACTAGAATTAGCTAATTATGCCAATGTCAAAATCATTCATCGCCGTAATCAATTTCGCGGTCTTGAATCTAATGTCAAAAAACTTAAGTCTTTAAAAAATGTTGAAATTTTAACTCCTTATCTTCCTAAACAAATCAATTTGGTTGATAATCAACTGAACGTTAATTTAAAAGAAATGGGAAAAGATAGTTTAACTAATATCAAGTTAGACCAAGCGGTCGTTGCATATGGCTTTAAAGCTAATAATTGCTTTGTCAAAAAATGGGGAATCGATTTAGCTGGCACACAAATTAAGGTGGATTCAACAATGCAAACTAATATCGCCGGTGTTTATGCAGCTGGCGATGTTGTTACCTATCCTGGACGCGTCCCTTTAATCGCTCTCGGTTTTGGCGAAGCCCAGATTGCAATCACCGCGATTATGCGTGATCTTTTCCCTGAAAAAACTTTGACAATTCATTCAACTAGTTTTTAGGAGTTACAGATGAGTTTAATCGATTTTATTTTGCACATTGATGACCATTTAATCACGATTGTTAACCAATTCGGTGGTTGGTCCTATTTAATCTTATTCGCTATCATTTTTATTGAAACAGGCTTAGTCGTTTTTCCATTTCTTCCAGGCGATTCGTTGATTTTTGCTGCGAGTGCAATGGCTGCTAATCCTAAGTATGGCTTAAATATTTGGCTAGTTTATCTTATAGTAGCATTCGCCGCCATAATCGGTGACAGTATCAACTATGAAATTGGTGCCTGGTCAACCAGAGCTGGTGAAAAACATAGCTGGTTCAATAAATTAATTAATCAAAATAATCGGTTGGCCGCTGAAAAGTTCTTTGAGCGCCACGGACCAATTACGATCGTTATAGGTAGATTTATACCATTTATTCGTACTTTTGTCCCATTCATTTCCGGCGGCAGTAAGATGCATTATGGTAAATTTATCACCTACAACATCTTGGGTGGCTTGCTTTGGACAGGATTGTTCACAATCATCGGTTTCTTCTTTGGCAATATTCCATTTGTAAAGGACCATTTTTCAATGATCGTAATTGCTATCATTTTAGTATCAGTTGTGCCAATCGCAATTGTCGCAATCAAGAAAAAAATATCACTCAAAAAAGAGTTCCACTAAGGAACTCTTTTTTACTTACGTAATAATTTTTCAGCAAAATATAATTCATAAATAACCCCAGCAACGGCAAAACAAGAAGCAAAGAAGCCTTCCGTTAGCACATTGATAATTGGGTCAGTATTAGGATCAAACAGCCAATCACTATTGTTAAACAAAATATGGTGAAAAATCACAAAGAAACTGTCGAAATTGGTTACTGCAAATGGAAAAATAATAATTGGCAATAATAGCAAAATAAGGGCTACTGATTTATCCAAATTAAGCAGTAGCTTTTTCTTTTGTCGTTTAAAAACAAAGTGCACTATGATGCAGATAATAAAAACTAATAGAGTCAGAATAAATAAATGCTTACATTCCGCAAAATGTTCTGCCGCATTAGCAGATGTAGGGAAATTATCCATTTTAAGCTGCTTTTTAAAGGGCCAGAGCAAATAAAACATCAGCTGGTTATAATTATGCATTACCTTAAACAAAGACATGTGAACCGTCTCATATGTCTTTTGTACGATCATAAAAATAAACAATAATGGCCAACTAGCCACAATTGCCCCAATTACACTGCTAGAAACAGCAAACAAAAAATGATAAATCAGCAAAAAAATATTGTTTTTAGTAATCATAATTCAAATTCATCTAGGTTATTAACTAAAATTGTTGGTTGACGTTTATCTGCAATATCCACTTTGGTCGTCACACCTGTCAAAGTCAACAACTGATCTACTCCACTATTAAAGCCAGCTTTAATATCGGTATCGTAATTATCACCTACCAAAAGTGCCTCATCTTTGCTATAGCCAACTTTATCCAAAGCCATTTTTACAATAATTGATTCAGGCTTACCAATATACAGTGGCTCTACTCCACTTGCTGCAGCAACGAATGCACATTGTGAACCATTGCCTGGAATTAGCTCATCCTCTGCTGGTAAATTCATATCGGCATTAGTCCCAATAAAAGTGGCTCCACGTCTAATCGCCCGTGAAGCTACTCGTACTTTATGATAAGTCAGATCTGTATCCATACCGACAATTACATAATCGGGATTTTCTTCATTAAGCTCAAACTCTGGATGTTGCAATAATTCACGCCAGAGACCAATCTGCCCAATAATATACAAGCCGATCTTTTCCTTGTGTTCTCTTTGTAAAATATAGCTAGCTGTGGCCATACTTGGCGTATAAACATGGTCCGTATCAGTTTCGATACCGTGTCCCTTTAGTTTATCAACTACCATTTGCGGTGTCCTGGTCGTATTGTTGGTTAAAAACAAATAGTCTTTCCCTGCTTGAACTAAACGATGAACAAATCTTACTCCTGATTCAACTGTTTCCTTACCACGATAAACAGTTCCGTCTAAGTCAATTAAAAATACCCGGTAATCTTTCACTAGTTTCCCTTTCTCTTTTTAATAATAAATGAATGATGCCGTCCAAATTCTTTTTTCACTGCAATTGATTGTTTTTTCTTAAATTTAGTTTGATGAACACGCCGCTTCTTAAACGGATTATTTTCATTCTTCCGATAATTTCGACGTCGTGCATGATAACGCTCATTTTTACCAAAATCGCGCTCGTGTCGTTCACGTGATCGCCGTATTTTAGTACGTTGATGCTGATAATGATGTACTGGATGCGTTAATTCCAAGATAAAATAAGGTCCGCCGGGATTACAATATTCCGTTAAATAATCCACGATCGCCATTTCTTTTTTATCAATTGCGGTTCTAGCACCGTCTTTATAAAAGCCTTTCAAGCGTAAATGTTCACTAGAAACGTCCCCCACCAGATAATCATACTGGTCAAGATAAGGATCATATTTTTTACGCAAAGATTCTAAATCAAGTGCGTCTCGCTCATTGACAATGATGCTATAAAGCTGCGCACCAATCTTAATGCTCTTACCATCTTGCACCACGTCAGCAAGTGGGTGTCTAATTGGCTGTTCTTGTTCAAATTTATTTTCTTCAGTCATCTTTTTCACTTCTCGCTGTTAAAGGATATTTTTCAGCCAAATATTTACCAACAACTTCACGTAAAAATTGTGGGAATAAAAACTCATTTTCACCGACAATAGCCAAAGTTGGGAAAAATGGAACTAAGACATAATGATCCAAACAGGCAATTTTATATTCTTTTTGTGGATCAATTTCATGCCCATTGACGTAAACTACACGTCTACGCATATCAACCTTGATCCCTTTGTAATACATCTGACCAAAAATTTTTCCTCGAAAACTCATCCCTTGCAGTGGAAAATGGTCTAGGTAATGCCGATTCTTTTCAATTTCCATCACTAGTCGCCACAAATCATAACCTTTCAAGGTTGAACGAACAACGTGCATTGGATGCGGTAAGGCATTTTGTAAATCATATTGAGTAATTATTCCACTCTTAAACGGGGTCAAGAATAGGCCTGAGCTTAAAATGGCTAAATCTGTTTTAGCAAAATCAGCAATCGCATCAAGAGAAACTTGAACGGCTGCTACTTTATCATCTGCAAATTTTTCAGGTAAATTAGCCACTTTTCGTTCTGATAAAAGTCGCTTACCTTCATCATAGTAGCCCTGAATCACTGCCTTATCTTCCGGTTCTTCTGGCATCGAAGCAGTAGAAATAGTGCGAGGTACTACCTTAATCACGTGATGATCTTCAAGTTCTAGATGAATATCACCCACATAGTTTCCCCATTTACCTGTTTGCGTAATCCAAGTATGCCCCACTTTTTCACCATGTTCAATCAGATCATGGCTGTGGCCTCCTACAATTAAATTAATTTGAGGATAATGTTTAGCTAACCAGCGATCCATTTTTAATCCAACATGAGTCAATAAAATTAAGACATCATACTTACCTTCAATTTGAGCTAATTCGTGATCCATACTGTCACCTAACATCTTGACATGCCAATGATTAGGACCATAAGTCATTGGATAAGCTGCAGTCAGGCCAATTAAAGCAATTCGCGTCTTTTTCTTAGTAGTTAAAAACATATGGCCGACTGCCCATTTAGGCATTGATTCATCTTCTTCACGCAAATTTGCTAAAACTGTCGGAAAGTCCGCATGATCAAATAAATGTTCCAATACCCAATGTGGATTAGAAATTCCCTCATTATTGCCAATCGTAATTGCATCATAGTTAAACCCATTCATCAATTTGATGTTGGCTTGACCTTCCGTAGCATCAGTTAAAGGATGAGACCGATCCATAAAGTCTCCTGCATCAAAAGTGTAGATATCATCAACCGATTGATCAGCCTGCGCTTTTTTCAAGTAACGTCCGATTTTAGGGAAATGTTCAAAATGTGAATGAAGATCATTGGTATGTAAAATTCGCAGTTGTTCCATTTTTTATGCCACTTTCTAACCAATTCGATTGGCTTTTAAGATCATATTATATGCGTCTAAAATTTTTCCCTTGGGTTTATCCCATTCTACCCATTTTGGATTTTTCCAATCACTTTCATTAGTCAAAGTCTGCAAGTCATAAGTATCATTGATATATTTTTCATAAGCAATCAGTGCCTTAGTTCGAGGAATATTCAGCTGCAGTATTTTGACTTTTTTAATTAAGCCATGATCTGCAGCTAATTCTGCAATTCCATTTTGGTCAATATTAGAGATTTCATAATATCGACTGCCATCATTTCTGGTAACTTCTTCAATTAAGTCCAATTGTTCCATTAAATCTCATCCTTTAGATTTCAATCATACCGATTACTGATAAAAGAATAGTACTATAAATAGAAAAAAATGTGTAACCATGCTATTGTTAAGTATGCGATAGAGGTGTACACATGAAATTTAAAAGCCGACTCGTTTGGGTTCTTTTTTTTAGCTTAGTCTTTTTCATAAATAGTGGTTTTACAGTTGTAGGGCACCGTGGTGATCCCATCAAATATCCTGAAGAAACAATTCAGGCTGACGATTCCGCCTTTAATTCTGGTGCTGATTACGTTGAACTCGATCTCCAGCTCTCAAAGGATGGAGTTCCGGTCATTGCACATGATGATGACCTCTTCCGAGTTACTCATACACATGCAATTGTATCACAAAATAATTTTACAGCACTTAAACAACTGCAATATGACAATGGCGAACACGTTATGTCACTCAGTGAGCTTTTTAAGCATTATCAAAATAAACCAAACACTAAATTTGTCTTAGAGACTAAAATTGATCATGGATTAAATCCGTCCTATGAGTTAGAGGATAGAATCGCACAAATAGTTAAAAAATACCATATGCAGAAAAGAATCATGATTCATTCATTTTCCGCTGCTAGTCTCTTTCACTTTAGAAAAATTATGCCTGAAGCTTATCTAATTTTGATCGTTGGCAGCCTGAAACGCATTAATTTCAGTAATTTACCTCAAGTTAATGCTATCAATGCTTCTTCTGATATTGTGCAAGAGCATCCCTTTTTAATTCACTGGCTTCACAAATTACATAAGCAACTGTTTGTCTGGGCCGAAATGGACGAATCGCCTGCCCTATGGCATTGGCTAATTAATCGGAATGTTGATGGCGTGGTTACCAACTATCCCGCTACTGGTTTTAAATATAAATTAGCCAAAAGTGGCACTAAAAAGTACGCTATTAATAGAACTGGAATTTATTTTGGTAAAACTAAAGCCGCTACAATGATGAATCCGTATGTTCGCATCAAAGAAAAAAAGTACGTGCAACCAGGTCAAAAAGTCAATGTCACTTATGGCGTCCGTGTAGATGATCGCTTATTTTATCAAATTGCTGAAAAAACTTTTATTTCGGCAGAATTCGTTAATTTTGACTTAACAAAGCGAGATATTGCTCCTTATCAAAATAAGAAAATTATCGCTAAACCTAACCAAAAAGTTACAATTTATCGTTATCCTGATAACCAAGCCAAAACGCAGCAAAAATTACCCGCAAATCAATTATTAAAAATTCAAAATTTTAATGGTAGTCCTAAAAACATGTGGATTTATACCAAACTAGGTTGGGTTAAGGCAAAAGATATCTTGTTCTATGGCTTCTTTAGTCAAGACGATTTCAGAGATTATCAGTCCTTACCACGGGTCAGTCAGTACACTAATCTCGTGCTTTTGCCCTATAATCCTAATCAAGCAATTGCGCCAACCACTTTTACACAAAAGCTTCAACAGATTAACAAAATTATCTACTAAAACAAAAAGACCAGTAAACTGGTCTTTTTTGCTTCACTTAATTATTGATTTAAAGTACTTTGCTTTTTAACTAATTCATATGGCAAAACAATATGAGTATCATCTACTTCTTCATTGTTCATCAACTTAGTCAACATTCTCATTGCTACGGCACCCATATCATAAAGTGGCTGCTTAATCGTAGTCAAAGCTGGACGAACAACAGAAGCTAACTGCGTAGCACTGGCGGTCACGATTTCCAAATCTTCTGGCACTTTCTTACCTGCATCCATCGCAGAATTCAAAATACCAACTGATGAAATATCGCGAGTAACAATTACACCATCAACGCCATCTTTAACTAATTGTGGGTATAAATTATAACCATCTGAATAGTCTTTAATATCAGTATAGATTCGAGGAGTGCCCAAATCATTTTCTTCCATGAATTCTTCATAAGCAGGGATTCTGTTTTCGCTGTTAACTACAGCATCTTGATCACCAACTACGATTCCCAAATGCTTCTTACCATCATGGTACATCAAATTCAATGCTTCAGTATCAGCCTTCTTATAGTCAATTGTGACAGAAGCAAAATCATCACGATTATCTTTAGTACCTGCTAAAACCACAGGAGTATCAGTCCGCTTAAAGGCATCAGCTGCTTCATCTGATAAACGGTTAGACATATAAATTACACCGTCAACTTGCTTATTCAGCAAACTTTGAATAACTTGGTCTTCCTTCATCAAGCGGTTTTCAATACTAGTAATAATGATGTTGTATTTATATAAAAGTGCAATATCATCAATACCCTTAGATAATTCTGCAAAGTATAAATTAGTTAAATCTGGGACAATTAACCCTACTGTAGTAGTCCGCTTAGAAGCTAAACCTTGAGCTACAGCGTTTGGTTGATAGTGCAGTCTTTTAATAACTTCGAGAACACGGTCACGTGTCTCTTTTCTAACATTACTATTACCATTCACAACACGAGAAACCGTAGCCATTGAAACCTTAGCTTCTCGAGCGACGTCATAGATTGTAACTTCTTGTTTATGCATCTCTTATCTCTCAGTCCTTCCAAAAAATTCTTCACTTAAAGATATCACGATGCTGCATAAAATGCAAACGTTTACAGATTTTCTTTCATTTTTTCATTAAGAAATCATGATATACTACAGTCAACATAATTTGCAAGAAAAGAGGACAATATGAACTTAGATAAATTACAACAATGGTTGCAAGACTCCAATAATGATCTTGCTTACATTTCTAATCCAATCACCATTTCCTACTTTACTGGTTACTCAATGGAACCACATGAGAGAATCTTTGCTTTAATTGTTTTAAAGGATGCAGAACCATTTATTTTCTGCCCGGCTTTAAACGTAGAAGAAGCAAAAGCATCTGCATGGGATGGCGATGTTATCGGCTATCTTGATTCTGAGAATCCTTGGAGCATCATCGCAGATAATGTCAAAAAGAGAACTCACGATACCCATAATTGGGCAATTGAAAAAGATGATTTGTCTGTTGCCCACTACCAGCTCTTACGTGGTGAATTTCCTAACGCTAGTTTCACTAACGATGTTTCACCTTTTATTGAAAAACTTCGTCTTTACAAGACACCTGAAGAAATCAAGAAGTTGCAAGGCGCTGGTGCAGAAGCAGACTTCGCTTTTAAGATTGGCTTTGACGCAATTAGAACTGGCGTCACCGAAAGAAGCATCGCTGGTCAAATTGATTACCAACTAAAAATTCAAAAAGGTGTTATGCATGAAAGTTTTGAAACCATCGTACAAGCTGGTAAAAACGCCGCTAATCCTCACCTTGGTCCAACTATGAACACTGTTCAACCAAATGAATTAGTTTTATTCGACTTAGGTACCATGCACGATGGTTACGCATCAGATTCTAGTCGAACTGTTGCTTACGGTGAACCTACTGCTAAGCAACGCGAAATTTATGAAGTTGATCGTGAAGCTCAACAAGCCGCAATCGAAGCTGCTAAGCCAGGAATCACCGCTGAAGAATTAGATAGCGTGGCTCGTGACATCATTACTAAGGCTGGCTATGGTGAATACTTCATTCACCGCCTAGGTCACGGCATTGGTAAAAACGTTCATGAATATCCATCAATCGTACAAGGTAACGACTTAGTTCTTGAAGAAGGAATGTGCTTCTCCATTGAACCAGGTATCTACATCCCTGGCTTTGCTGGTGTCAGAATTGAAGATTGTGGTGTCGTTACTAAGGACGGCTTTGAAACCTTTACTCACACTGACAAGGACTTAAAAGTTTTGCCACTTAAAGACTAATTTTGTCATAAAAAAGGAGCTGATCATCACGACCAGCTCCTTTTCTTTTTGACTTTAATTAAGCTTGTGGTTTTTCTGAAGTAGATGCTGCATCAGTATCATCTTTTTCAGCATTGTTCAAATCGTTAACTGACTCTTCAGCATTTTCACTGTCATCGTCATCTTTATTTGAGTCATCGATTACGATGTCGTCAAAATCCTTCAATTCTGAATCATCTTCAACATTCTTAGGGAATGATGCTAATTGATTCTTAACGATTTCAGTACCATTGTCATACTTCTTCTTCAAATCTTGAAGCTTGTCATTATCTTTAATCTTGTTCTTAACGTCATCAACTTGTTCATCACTAACAAGAAGTGAACCTGCGAGAAAACCTGCTGCACATCCTGCAACGGCACCTAATAAGAAACTTGCGAATTTTTTCATGGTGAATTCCTCCTTTATTAATTTTCACCTCTGCGACGCTTGCGTCTTGCAAATGCCGTCGCAGCTATTGAAGAAATAAGACCCGTACGGCTTAAATGATTGCTGCTAAAGCGTTTAGCGATCTTTTTAGATGAATCGTTTAATTCTGATACGCTTTCGCCTAAATCTGCAGCAGCTTTAACAACTGGATCTAACGTCTTCATTTTACCATTAACATCGGTCATTAGGTCATTAGTTTTATCTAACAAATCCGAAGTTTGATCCATCAAGCCATCCATATCTTCAGAAATTTTCTTCATTGACTCGTTAGTTGTTTGAATAGTTGCACTAGTTTCTTTCAACAACTTCGCGGTCCGAATTAGCATTGGAATCGTAAATAATACTAAAATTAAGAATGCAATCGCCGCAATTAAGCCTGCTAAAGCACCATAAGAAATTGTCATTTTCTACCTCCATCAACATCTAAAAAAAGTTTAGCATGAATATCCTTTATTCTCAATTAATGTCTTGTTATTCTTAATTATACCCGTAAGCAATAGAAAGGACACCAAATGAAGATTCCTACTCACATAAATATACAGAAAATTGAAATTGATTGGAGTAAAATTAGCCAAAATTTATTGTCAATTATTTGGCAATTAGCTATTACTTCACTCATTTTTTACCTTTTATCCCATTTTGGTCATAAAATAATTAATAATTACTTAGCCAAGCATAACACAGTTAAGAATAAAAGAACTCGAACTATCACAGCTTTGATTAACAGCGTTTTTCAATATACCCTTATCTTCTTCTATTTATTCGGTATTCTCTCTATTCTAGGTGTACCAGTTGGCACCTTGTTAGCCAGTGCTGGAATTTTTTCCCTAGCTTTAGGAATGGGCGCACAAGGCTTTGTTAGTGATTTGGTCAACGGTTTCTTTATTCTAAGTGAAGACCAATTTGATGTTGGAGATTTAGTTCAGATTGGCACTAATGTTGGTACCGTCGTGCAACTAGGCCTCAGAACTACTCGTCTCAAGGGTTCAGATGGCTCAATTATTTTCATCCCTAACCGCAACATTACCATTGTGCAAAACCTAGCCCATGGCGGTGTAGCACTAGACATTAATTTGGATCTTGATACCAAAAACGATATTGATGAAGTTAACAAGTTAATCAAAGAATGCAATCGCAAGATTCAGCCAGAAAAAAAGACGATTGTTTCTGGACCTACTATCGTTGGTGTGACTGAGCAAACAGGAAAGAAATTTGTTTATTCAATTCACTTTCAAGTTAAACCTGGTAAACAAGCCGCTGTGAGAAATTTGTATTTAAGTAAATATATTCAAATTTTACGAGAAAATAATATTGTTTTTGCAAGTACAGAACGACCTGCAAAAACTACTGCAAAATAAGTAAAAAATAGCTCAGTTCAAATCATACGAATGACCCGAACTGAGCTATTTTTATCTAATCAAATTGTTCTAACCAACTTGGCAATTCCTTCAATAACTTTTGTACAGCTCGCCCACGATGAGAGATCTCATTCTTTTCATCAGTAGTCATCTGTGCAAAAGTTTTTTCTTTTTCCGGAATATAAAACAATGGATCATAGCCAAAACCATCTTCACCACGTGGTGCGGCCAAAATACGACCACTGCAAGTACCTGACACAACCAAGTCTTTATCAAATTCACCTGGCATTGAAACCACAATCGTAGTCCAAAACTTGGCCGTTCTTTTTTCATCTGGCACACCGCCTAAATTAGCTAATAACTTTGCGTTATTCTTTGCATCATTATGAGCTTCGCCAGCATAGCGAGCACTTCTAACACCTGGTTCGCCATCCAAAGCATCAACCATTAAACCTGAATCATCGGCAATCGTAGGCAACTTGCTAAACTCAGCTAATTCATGGGCCTTAATCTTGGCATTAGCTTCAAACGTATGGCCACTTTCAATCGGATGAGGCGGATTGTCTAAGTCAGCATTCGTCTTAATCTCGACATTTACCCCAGCTTGTTTAAAGGCTTCTTTTAGTTCTTTTGCTTTACCTTGATTACCAGTCGCAAATAAAATTTCTTTAACCATTATTCATTCTCCGTATCCACATGCTTAGATGTTAAAGTTGCATCATCCATGAATGTCCTTGCTAAATGATCAAAACTAGTTGGATCGCCTGTAGTGTAATATTCATGACTGACTTTTTCATTACCATCACTAAACAAACCATCGCGCCGCATCACATTAAACGTATACTGTGCAACTTGATCTGCAGGATCCAAGATAGTAACATTTTTATCATTAATTGCTTCTTTAAATTCTTTCTGAATCAATGGATAATGCGTACAGCCCATAATTAAAGTGTCAAAGTCTTTTCCTTGTAAGGGGGTCAAACTCTCTTTAACTACTTTTAAGTTGGTTTCATGATCTTTTTGAGCCTCCACAAGTGGTGCAAGTTTAGGGGCAGCTAATTCCGTTACCTGAATTTCTGGATCACGGAAACGGATCTCTTTAGCATAAGCATGTGATTCTGCTGTTGCTTTAGTTGAAACTACCGCAACTTTTTTATTCTTAGTTGTCCGTGAAGCGGCCAAACTCCCCGACTGAATAACTCCGATAATTTGTGGATCGATTTCTGCTTGAATCGTACTCATAGCCATTGCTGTCGCAGTATTGCAGGCAAAAATTATCAGCTTAACATTTTTATCTAACAAAAATTGGACTGATTTTCTAACTAGTTCAATAATCTCTTCTTTAGTTCGATCGCCATACGGCATATGAGCGTTATCACCAATAAAAACAGTTGATTCATTAGGCAATTTTTCAATTACTTTTTTTGCAACAGATAGGCCACCTAGCCCTGAATCCAATAATCCAATCGGACGATTATCCATAATAAAACCCTCTTAAAATCAAAAATTTATTTTCTACTTCTACTAGTTTACGGTAAAATAAAAAAGAATAAAAGGGATGAACAAGTTTATGACAGAAAACACAGAAAACACAAACGAGCACGTATATTTTATTAACCAACTTTACCGCGATTTCCTTTTGCCAACTATTTTAGGCGATGATGACGCCTCAATCCTTTATTGGGCTGGCAAGAGAATCGCGCGAAAATATGATTTAAGTGATTATGATGATTTAGTTGAATTCTTCAACATGGCTGAATTTGGTAAGCTAGAAAAAGTTAAAGAAAGACGATCATTTACTACTTACGAATTAAGTGGCCAAACTGTCACTGATCGTTTGAATAGCGCCAGCAAGGAATTCTCCCTTGAAGGCGGAATGATCGCGGAAGCATTTCAAAAATCAACTGGTCGAACCACCGAATGTGAAATTAATATTTTAGATAAAGAAAAGAAAGTTCAATTTATCGCTCGCTTCGGTTAAAAGCAAATTGATAGACTATAAATAACCACTCATATATACTTTAGTTAAAATCGCATTTATATATATATTAGATATAGGAGTAGAGCATGATTAAAGAATTTAAAGAGTTTATTTCACGTGGCAATGTAATGGACATGGCAGTTGGTGTAATCATTGGTGCTGCCTTCACTGCTATCGTACAATCTTTAGTAAAAAACTTGATCAACCCCCTACTTGGGATCTTTGCCGGCAAAATTGATTTTTCTAACCTCGTTTTTAAGGTTGGGGATGCTACATTTAAATATGGCAGCTTCATCAATTCTGTCATTAACTTCTTGATCATTTCATTTGTGGTATTTTTAATGATCAAGGCTTTAAATAGAGTAATGCCCAAGAAAGAAAAAGAAGCTGGTCCAACTGAGGCCGACTATTTAGAAGAAATTCGTGACTTGCTAAAAAAGCAAGTAAATCAAAATAAGTGATATATCAAAAAAGCTTGAGGCAACATCGTCTCAAGCTTTTTTTGATTTTTAAATTAATCAGTATATTGATCCAAAATTTGGTTTAACTTTTCTTTTGGAGTGTAACCAGTAATTCGGTCTACAATATTGCCATCCTTCTTTACGATTAAAGTAGGAATAGCCATAATACCCAAATTCTTAGCTGTATCTTGATTTTGGTCAACATCCATCTTGTAGAAGTTAACGTCTTGACGTTCTTCAGATAATTGATCAATTACTGGTGATTGCATCTTACATGGACCACACCAAGTTGCCCAAAAGTCTACTAATGCTACACCATTCTTAGTTTCTTCTTCAAAATTTTGATCATTAATTGCTTCAACCATAATTATTACCTCACATTTTTTCAATTCATTTATTTATATTATAAGTATATTCTATTATACTTACTTTTTGCAAGTAAGACGCTTACTTTAATTGTACAATTGTTGCACCATTGCCACCTTCATTAGCTGGTGCATAATTAAAGTTCTTTACATGATTGCTGCTGCGGAGATATTGCCAAACACCTTTTCTAATCGCACCAGTACCAATACCGTGAATAATCGTAACCGTATCAAGTCCTGCCAGTAAAACAGAATCAATATATCGGTCCAAATTAGTCATTGCTTCATCATAGCGTTGGCCTCGCAAATCCAGCTCGCTATGAGCATTACTTCTTCTAACCGCACTGGTTGCTCTAACAGTTTGTCTAGGCTTAGTACTTTCGCCCTTTTCAATCCTCTCAATATCGCGATCACTAACCTTAACTTTGATAATTCCCATCTGAACCTCATATTCATGTTCAGATAACTTCTTAGTAATCGTACCTGTCTGACCATATGAGAGGACCTTTACTCGATCGCCTACACTTACATGGTGACGACGTTTTTCACGCTGTAAGACCTTATTATGAGCCAAATTATTAGCCTGACGCTCTAAACTGTTGAGTTCGCCTTTAGCTTCAATAATCTTATTTTCCTTGACGCCCATGTTCTTTTGTTTTTCAAGTTGGGCAATAATCTCATCAGCTTTTTTACGGCGTTTGGCAACAACTTCATTAGCTCGCTCTTGTGCAAAATCAAGCTGTTTTTGTACACGTTGGTTATACCAATCAAGTGCTTGTTGCAACTTTTGCTCTAATTTTTGGCTCCGATCCAAACTGGTTTGCAGACGATTACGAGCCACAGTAGCTGCCTTGGTTTGCGTATTCAACTTGGTGATCATCTTATTAATATCAGAATCTTCATCTGACATTAAGTTCTGGGCATTTTTGACAACATCTTCACGCATCCCTAGCTTGCGGGCAATGGCAAAGGCATTACTATGACCAGGAATACCAATCTGCAAATGATAAGTTGGCGACAAGGTCTTTAAGTCAAATTCCATTGAGGCATTAGTCGTCCGTGGCCGATTATAACCATAAAGCTTCAATTCAGGATAGTGCGTTGTCACCATGATCTTAGCATCTTTTTTACGCAAAAAGTCTAAGATACTAATTGCCAAACTAGCACCCTCTTCTGGATCAGTCCCTGCACCAATTTCATCAATTAAAACTAAGGTCTCAGAATCAACATTCTTCATGATCGCAATAATGTCATTGATATGTGATGAAAAAGTACTTAACGATTGTTCAATTGACTGTTCATCGCCAATATCAGCATAAACTTGCTTAAAGACGCCAACCTTGCTACCTTCTTCAGCCGGGATAAATAATCCAGACTGTGCCATCAATTGAAGCAATCCTGCTGTTTTTAAGGTAATTGTCTTACCACCGGTGTTAGGCCCCGTGATCAGCATAGTATCAAATTCACCACCTAAACGAATGTCATTAGGTACTACCTTTTCTGGGTCAATCAATGGGTGACGCGCTTTTAATAAGTTCAAAGAATGGTCTTGTGTCAGACGAGGCTCACTTGCCTTCATTTCTTTTGCTAACTTGGCTTTAGCCTGCAAGAAATCTAGTTCAGTTAATGCAGCCGCAATATTATTCAAACTAGTAATTTCTTCACGAGCCAAATTAGATAAGTGCTTCAAAATATTACGAATTTCTTGTTTTTCTTGAGCAATTAAATTCTGTTGGCGGTTATTAAGGTTTAAAACGGCTTCCGGCTCTATAAACAGTGTTTGACCACTGGCACTTTGATCATGAACTACCCCACCAAATTTTGCCCGATATTCTTGCTTAACTGGAATAACATAGCGGTCATCACGAATAGTCACAATTTGCTCAGATAAATACTTACTACTATTGCCCTTAGTATAAGCATCCATCTTATTCTTAATTTCCTCTTCATTAGAACGTATATCATGACGCAAACGAGCTAGTTCATGTGAGGCTGTATCTAATACCTCACCATCATAATCAACTGATTTCTTTAATTCTCTAAATAAAAGATCCGGCACATCTAATTGATCTAAAATTTCATCAATTGCAGTTAAATCCAGTTTGTTTGGATCTATTTCTGCCAAAAAGTCATTAATTTCATGAGCTAAACTTAATACTAATAATAAATTACCTAATTCCTTAGCATTTAAATTAGCTTTCACGCTTAAACGTTTAGTACTTGGACGTACGTCCTGAAAGTCCGTTAAAGGAAGTTGTCCCTTAATTCGTAGCAAATTAGTCAAAGCTAAAGTCTGCTTTAACTCATTTTGTACTTGTTCAAAATCACCACTAGGTAATAATTCCTCCGCTTCTTTTTTAGCGGGACCAGTAATCGCTAATTTACTCAAGCGCTTAGTAATTTCGCCAAATTCTAAAATCTCTAATATTTTCTTGTTCATTTTTATCTTTTTTCTAAAACTAACAAAAAGGACCAGCCACAGCCAGTCCTCTTTTTATTATTTACCACTCAAGCGGTCATCATCTAAGAAAGTATTTAAAACTCCCTGGACCATGTCCCACTCATCATCAGATTCAATCTCATGCAAATCGCTACTTGTTACATCGCCGGCATCATCGGCATCATAACTGAAAGCTTGCACCTCAATATCTTCATCATCGCCAACAGCGGCTGGATAAAGAAGCACGTAAGATTTGTCATAATCATCTGAATGAAAAGTAAATAATATCTCATACAATTCTTCATTACCTTGATCATCAATCAAAGTAATTTGACGATCTTGATCGTCACCATTAACTTGTGCTGCCATTTTAATCCTTTCGGTGTAAATCTAAATAATTTTGCAAGATGAGCACCGCTGCCATCTGATCAATTACTTGTTTACGCTTCTTGCGATCATGGATCCCTGCATCCTCAACAAGTACTCGTCGTGATTCAATTGTTGTCAATCTCTCATCAGAATAATGTACAGGTAAACCAAACTTTTCCTCTAGTCGTTTGCCGTATGCCTTACTTCTAGCTACGGAACTACCAGAAGTACCATCCATATTCTTAGGTAAACCTAATACGAAACCGTCAACTTCATATTGTCTGACTAGCTTCTTCAATGGACGCATACCAAAGTTATATCTGCTTTCATCAATCTGGATAGTCTCCAACTTCTGGGCAGTAATTCCTAGCTCATCGCTAATTGCTACTCCCACAGTTTTAGAACCTACATCTAAACCTAATAAACGCATTATTTATTCTTACCAAGATAACTCTTAACAAGTTCTTCAATAATCTCGTCACGTTCGTGCTTAAGAATCAAATTACGGGCATCGTTATGCCGTGGAATATAAGCAGGATCGCCAGAAAGTAAGTAACCTACAATCTGGTTAATAGGATTATAGCCCTTTTCTTCAAGCGCATTGTAAACATCTTGCAGAGTATCATAAACATTTTTTCCTTTGTTCTGATTAAAGTCAAAATGCATAGTCTTATCTAGCGAACTCATATTTATTCCTCCTGTCAACAATTTTACTTGAAAAAAAGCTTAAACACAATTAATTAATTCTTAGTTCTTAGAAATTTCGTCAATAACTGCCTTAATAGCATCATTCAAGCCTTCTGGATTCTTACCACCGGCTTGAGCCATGTTTGGACGGCCGCCACCGCCACCTCCAAAGATTGGGGCAGCGATCTTGATTAAGTTACCTGCTTTAAGGCCCTTGTCTAATGCCTTTTGGCCTAAGGCAATAATCATATTAGCCTTGCCAGCATTTTCAGCAGCTAAAACTAAAACATCAGACTTGTTGCCGCTCTTCCAGCTATCAGCAAGTTCACGCAAGTCATTCATCCCATTAACATCTGCAGTAGCAGCAATGACAGTCAAGTCACCAGCTTGTTTAACGTCATTAAAGATTTGACCAGCCTTAGCAGCATTGATCTTCTTGTTCAAAGTTTCAACTTGCTTTTGAGCATCGTGCAAATCACTTTCAAGTGAATCAATCTTATCGACAATGTTATCTGGCTTGGTTGCCTTAACTTCTTCTTGAATATCATCAAGTAAGTCTGAACGGTTTGCCAAGTATTCATAAGCCTTCTTAGAAGTTACAGCTTCAATTCTACGCATACCAGCACCGACAGCTGATTCTGAAGTAATCTTGAAGATTCCAATTTGGTTAGTATTGTCCACGTGAGTACCACCACAGAATTCACTTGAGAAGTCACCCATTTGAACAACACGAACCTTATCACCGTACTTGCTATCAAAGAGGGCTAAAGCACCCATCTTTTCACCCTCTTCAGGGGTAGTGATAGTAGTCTTAACTTGAATAGCTTCCCAAATCTTTTGGTTAACCAATTCTTCAACGGTCTTAAGCTCACGCTTGGTCATTGGTTCCATTGCAGTAAAGTCAAATCTTAAGTAGTCAGGATCAACTAATGAACCAGCTTGGTGAGTGTGTTCACCTAAGACTTGACGAAGAGCAGCGTGAAGAAGGTGAGTTGCTGAGTGAGAGTGACGTAACCCTTCACGACGTTCCTTATCTAACTTCAATACGTATTCTTGACCCTTTTCAACTGGCAAAATAAGGTCAACAAAGTGTAAGTTTTGGTCGTTAGGTGCGTGTTGGACGTCAGTAACTTCAGCTACTAATTCGCCATTTTGGTTATAAATCTTACCATGATCAGCAACTTGACCACCACGTTCTGCGTAAAATGGAGTCTTGTCAAAGACCAAAGTAGCATGTTCGCCATCGGCCTTATCAACCAACTTATCATCAACAACAATGTCAACTAGCTTTGCATGTGGTTCTTCGTAAGTATCACGTTCAAAGACTGACTTATCCTTAATGTTCATTAAAGTTACATCTTGACGTCCCATTGATTGAAGGTCACCACGAGCTTTACGTGCACGCTCTTTTTGAGCAGCCATTTCTGCGTCAAAGCCCTTCTTGTCAACCTTAAGGCCAGCATCTTGTGCTGATTCAAAAGTCAATTCATATGGGAAGCCGTAAGTATCGAACATCTTGAAGGCATCTTTACCTGAAATGGTCTTATCCTTAGAATTCTTTGCCTTGTCGATTAAGTCGTCAAGCAAAGTCAAACCAGTATCAAGAGTTGATTGAAATCTTTCTTCTTCGTTTTGGATAACGTTTTCGATAAAGCCGCGTTGATCCATAACTTCTGGGTAGTGACTTTCCATGATTTTTCCAACAACTGGAACCAACTTGTAAAGGAAGGCACCCTTAATTCCTAAGCGTTGACCATTCAAGTCTGCGCGACGGATCAAACGACGAAGAACATAACCACGGCCCGAGTTTGAAGGAAGCGCACCATCAGCAATCGCAAAACTTACGGCACGAACGTGGTCAGCGATAATCTTGAAAGCAGTAGTGTCTTCCTTGTTAACGCCGTACTTCTTGTCATCAGTCATTTCTTCAGTGGCGTGAATAATTGGCAAGAACAAGTCGGTTTCGAAGTTTGTTGGAGCATCTTGCAAAATTGAAAGAACACGTTCTAGTCCCATACCAGTATCGATGTTCTTATGTGGTTGATCGACATATTTGCCATTTGGCAAGTGGTTGTATTGTGAAAATACGATGTTCCAAATTTCAAGGTAACGGGCATTTTCACCACCAGGAAAGTTTTCTGGATCGTCTTCAGCTACGTCGTTGTTTTCTTGACCACGGTCATAGAAGATTTCAGTATCTGGACCACATGGACCTTCACCAATATCCCAGAAGTTGTCTTCTAATTTAACAATATGGTCAGCTGGCATCCCTGCCTTTACCCAAACATTAAATGAGTCTTCATCTTTTGGATAAACAGTACAGTAAAGCTTTTCCTTTGGCAAGCCAAGCCAATCAGGACTAGTTAAGAATTCCCATGCCCAAGGAATAGCTTCATCTCTAAAGTAGTCACCAACTGAGAAGTTACCAAGCATTTCAAAGAAAGTTTGGTGACGTGCAGTCTTACCAACATTTTCAATATCGTTGGTTCTGATTGACTTTTGAGATGAAGTAATTCTGTGATTCTTTGGTACAACTGAGCCATCAAAGTACTTCTTCATGGTAGCAACACCTGAGTTAATCCAAAGAAGAGTTGGGTCATCTTGTGGGATTAATGATGCACTTGGCATAATCATGTGACCATGATCCTTGAAGAAGTCTAAAAACATTTGGCGAAACTCTGAACTATTTAGTTTCTTCATTAAAATAAATCTCCCTAAAAATAAATAAAAAACACTATTGCTTTCTTCAAGGACGCTCCACGCGCGGTACCACCTTGATTGCAACAGTGTTTGTTACCTCTTGATATTCTTAATTATGAAACTTAAAGGAGCATTTTTTGACTATTATTAAGCCATTCTCATCTAACTGGCTCTCTCTTTGAAATAATTGATCAAAAAACATATCTTAAGCTGAAATAATTGTACTACAAAATCCGCTTCTGTCAAAGCCCTTGTTCACGCTTGCGCTTTCTTAAACGTTTTGCCTTACGAACCTCATGACGCTGTTCCAACTTACGTTTTTGACGATTATCCTCTTGAATCGCACGCTTAATCTTCTTCTTGTAACCTGGCTTACGCTTTCTCTTCTCTTTTTTAACGTAACCCACCAGCTTGGTATCAAGCTTACGATTCTTGCTTTGACGATTTTCACGACTGCGATAGTGTTTACGTGGCATTAATTCACCATTTTTAATTTCAACGAAGTCAAAATGAACACCCATCTTTTCCAATTCTTCAATTCGGTTCATTTCTTCTTCACGAATTAAAGTTATCGCATGACCAGATAAGCCATTACGCCCCGTCCGGCCAATCCGGTGAATCACGAACTCAATATCACGTGGTATTTCATAATTGACAACCAGACTAACACCATCAATATCTAAGCCACGAGCAGCTAGGTCACTAGCTACCACATATTGATACTGTCCTTGCTCAACCTGACGCAGAGTACGCTTTCTTTCACGTTCAGTTACCCCACCGTGAATTTTAGCTACCTTCAAACCCTGATCTTGCAAATAATTAGTCAACTCATCGACCTTTTGCTTAGTGTTAGCAAAAACCAACGCCAAATATGGTTGTCCCATAGTTAACAATTTGTACAAGACATTCTTGCGATCCTTTGAGCCAATATCAAGCAAATCGTTTTTAATCGTTGGCGCAATAACACTAGGATTATCAATAACGATCTCATCAGGATGAGCCATATATTTGCGTAAAAAGTTAGACAATTTAACTGGAATAGTTGCTGAAAAGGCAGCAATTTGGACATCCTTCGGCAATTTAGCAGCAACTTGATCAATGTCGTTCAAAAAGCCCATGTCCAAGGTCATGTCAGCTTCGTCGATAACAAAAGTTTTTACTTGATCAACTGCAAAAACCTTCTTTTGAACAAAGTCTAACAAACGTCCTGGAGTTGCAATCACCAATTGTGGAGTATTATTTTGATACTTTTCTAATTGACGTTCACGATCAGTTCCGCCCGCAAGATGTGCAATTGAAAAATGCATCCCTGCCGCATCACGGAGCTGCCGTGCTACTTGATAAAGCTGATCGGCTAATTCACGACTAGGCAAAGTAACGATTGCTTGAACATAGCGTTTATCTTCTTCAATTTCATTAAAAATTGGTACTAAATAAGCATGCGTTTTTCCTGAACCAGTTGCTGCTTGCACTACTACACTCAAGTCAGACAACATAGCAGGAATAACTTTCTCCTGCACCTTAGTTGGCTTTTCAAAATGGATCTTCTTTAAACCAGCCTGAATAGTTGGTTTAATTCTTGAATCTATAAAAATATTATTCATGATCTTCTTTAAACTTCTTAGTTACTTCAACGACTTCCGCAAATACCTGCTTTACTTCGTCCATATCCTTAGCGTTAGCACCACTAGCTAATGCATGACCACCACCATCATGCTTAGCAGCTAATTCATTGATTACAGGACCCTTTGAACGGTAATGTACGCGGAAAGTACCATCTGGTTTTTCAACAAAAACATTCCAAGCAAGCACATCTTTAATACGTCCTGGAGTAGATACAGCAACATTTGCTTGATCATCAGTCAAACCTAACTTCTTCAAGTCTGACTGCATCAAAATTGTATAAGCTGCACCAACGGGATCAATTTCCATCTTGTCCATTGCCAAGGCTTGCAATTTTGCCTCATCAAAAGTTACATCAGCAATATTACGAGCGATTTCAGTAATGTTAATTCCAGTAGAAGCTAATTGAGCAGCCACCTTAAAAGTATGCTCTGAAGTTTCTGGATACATGAAACGACCGGTATCGCCTACAATTCCAGCATAAAGTGGGTAAGCAACTTCCTTGGTAATCTTAAAGCCCTCTTCATTCAAGAAGTCTACAATGATTTGGCATGCTGCTGGAGCATCTGGATCTACGTAACTCATATCAGCATATGGATCAACATCTGGGTGGTGGTCAATCTTAATTAAAAAGTCACCCTTATCATACAACTTATTAGAAATTCTTGGTGTATTAGCGGTATCAGTAGTAATTACCAAAGCACCTTCGTAATCAGTTGCCTTGACTTGATCCATGTGGTTAATCCAAGCTAAGTCGCCTTCATCGTTTTCCCCAGCACAAAGAATGCGCTTGTCCGGGAATTTTTCCATTAATGCTCTAGCTAAACCAGCTTGTGAACCAATTGCGTCTGGATCAGGACTAGTGTGGCGGTGCAAGATAATTGTAGGATATTGCAAGATTTTTTCATAAATGTCATCAAAACTACTCATTTTTAATCTCCTCATCTTGTAAAAATATCTGTATCTAGTTTACCAGAAAAATAGCTTTATTTATTAGTCGAACAAACTGATTGATTGATATTTTTTCTTTTCAAAGTCAGTTACAGTGACTCCCAATAAACGAATTCCATCATCTAAAAAGGAACTTGTTGCTTCGAACAAGTCACGAGCCACATCATAAAAATCTAAGTGACTATCAGAAGGTGTTTTCAACTTTTTTCTCTTGGTTACCGTATCAAAATTATTATTTCTTACTTTAATAACAACAGTACCTGCCTTAAAATTGCGTTTTTTTAATGCTGCTTCCAAATGATTGCAATAGTTACGAATATTGGTTAGGGCTTCATCCTCAGTATAAATTGCAGGCTCGTAAGTCCGCTCCATGCCAATTGATTTTCGATTAGCCTCTGAGTCTGTAACAACAGGTCTTAAATCTATTCCACGTGCATGTTGGGCTAAAATATACCCCATTTTCTTAAATTTTTTAATTAAGGTTAAAACCTCAACTTTTTGTAAATCTGCCCCAGTATAAACACCCATCTGATGCAGCTCTTCTTGCGTCTTCGGTCCAATACCAGGAAACTTCTCAATCTTTTGCATTGCTAAAAAGTTCTGCACTTCACTAGGCAAAATTACGGTTCGACCAAACGGTTTGGCGTATTCTGATCCCATTTTAGCTAAAAACTTATTATAGGAAACGCCAAAAGACGAGTTTAAGCCTACTTCTTGCCGAATCCTTTTCTGTAAATCTAAAGCAATTTGAACTGCAGACTCCTGCTCTATCTTTGGATGTGTCACGTCTAGATAAGCTTCATCTAAAGCCACTGATTCAACCTGATCTGTCACATCATGCATAAAAGAATGGATTTTAGCTGACACTGCACGATATTTATCAAATCGTGGTCTAGTAAAAACTATTAGCTCCTTGGGAACCAAACGTACTGCTTGAATTGCGGCCATAGCTGAGTGAACGCCATACTTACGAGCTACATAATTGCAAGTAGCCACTACTCCATGTCCACCATTTTGTCGTGGATCTTGCCCAACAATCAATGCCTTATTTTTCCATTCGGGATGCTCCTGCATTTCAACCGAAGCGTAAAAAGCATCCATGTCCAGATGAATAATCCGACGATGGATGTCATTTTGCGGTAATAAATTTTCTTTATTCATAAATCCAATGTTCAGTTGGTGACTCAAAGATTGTATTAGCTTCCTTTGGCCCCATTCTGTATGGCAAATATTGTGCAATGGCTGGATTGCCTGCTTCATTTTCCTTCTGCCAAGCATCTTCAACTGCATCGATAAATTCCCAATAACGCTTCAATTCGCTCCAGTGCGTAAAGTTAGTTGAATCATTGACAAAAACATCATGAAGCAATCTTTCATAACCATCAGGTACCTTAGCCATTTCGGCTTTTGAAAATTCATAAGTTAAGTTTTCACGGCGAATTCCTGGTTGGTCAATTCGTTTGCCATTAATAGTAAAGTAAATTTCACTAGTTGGGTCAATCACGATCGTAATATTGTTAGAATGATCTTGCCCATATGGATTATTAATATGCTTTAAAACAATGTCAATCCGGTTCTTCTTTTCTTTGAATTCCTTACCCGTTCTAAAGTAAATTGGTACGCCAGCAATTGGTCCCTCATTAAACTTAACTTTACCTGCAACGAAGGTTTCAGTAGTTGACTCTGGATCAACATTTGGCTCTTGCTTATAAGCAAAAGTAGTATCACTACCCAAATATTGACCACGAACAAAGTATTTCTTGACATCATCTGGCGTAGGAATAATTAAACTCTTAAGCAAATCTTGCTTGGCTTGGTGAACACTAGCAGAAGAAAGATCCTTCGGTTCTGGCATTGCTAGCAGAGTAATAATTTGAAAAATATGGTTTTGTACCATATCACGTAAAGCACCTGAAGTATCATAGTAACCTCCACGTGCTTCCACGCCAAGACGTTCTGCCAAGGTAACTTGGATATTCTTAATATACTTGCTGCACCAAATATTTTGAACCATTGGGTTAGTAAAACGCATTGGCATGATATTTTGAACCATTTCTTTACCTAAATAGTGGTCAATTCTAAAAATATCATTTTCATCAAATGAAGCCGTGATTTGCTTATTTAATTCCTCTGCTGAAGCCAAATCATGACCAAATGGCTTTTCAACTACAATTCGATTAAAGCCACTACCAGTCAAGTCTTGGTCATTAATATGCGTTGCTATTGTGCCAAAGAATCTTGGTGCCATAGCCATGTAGAAGAGACGATTGCCTTGTGCACTATAACGATCATCGAGCTCTTGTGCCAAGTTTTTCAAAATCTCATAGTGTTCCACATTAGTTACATCATGTGATTGATAATAAAAATGACTTGCAAAAGCTTTCAACTCATTTTCATCAACAGTATCGTGCGTTTCATGAATAGCATCACTAACCTGCTCACGCAAATACTCATGTGACCAAGGACGACGAGCAGTTCCAATTACTGCAAAGTTGTCGTGAATTAAGCCTTGTTCATACAAATTAAACAAAGCTGGATAAAGCTTGCGATGAGCCAAATCACCACTACCACCAAAAATAATCATTACAACGGGAATATTCTTCATTTCAGATCCCTTTCTTTGAACTAAAATTGTCACTTCTATTTTACAACAAGGATTTTTTTAGCAAAACAAAAAGCGCCTAAAATGACGCTCTTAAGTAATATGATTACTTATCCTCTTTTTTAGTTTCGTCTGCTTTTTCTTCCGGCTTTTCTGCTGGAGCTTCAGCCTTAGTTTCAGCTGCAGGAGTTGCTGGTGCAGCAACTGGAATCACACGACGGACAGCCATTCTTTCAAAAGTTAAGTAAATGCCATCTGCATCAACCACGATAGTCTTATCACTGTTGATCTTGTCAACCTTACCATGCAAACCATCAACTAAGATGACTTCGTCACCCTTCTTCAATTTGTCCATCATTTGCATTCTTTGTTGTTGTTGCTTCTTTTGAGGACGAATCATACCAAAGTAAGTGAAAGCGATCAAAATAATAAATAAACCGATCATCATCCAGTTGCTACTTGCTGCAGCACCGGCATTTGCTAAAAATAAAATGTTCAAAATTTCCACCTCATTAAAATTATTTTCTAGATATTATAACCATTATACAGAAAATGGGACTATTTATCACCTGGAATTGGTAATCCTAACTGTAAATATGCTTTATCCGTCACCATTCTGCCACGCGGCGTGAGTAAAATAAAACCATGCTGCAACAAATATGGCTCATATAGTGACTCAATCGTTTCCATATCTTCACCAACATTAGCTGCCAAAGTCCGAATACCAACAGGACCACCATTATATCCTTCGATCATCGTTCTCAATAATCTGCGGTCTGTCTGATCAAGTCCCTCATCGTCAACCTGCAATTGTTTTAACGCGCCTTCAGTAGTCTCGAGCGAAATTGTTTTTTCTCCCTTAACTTCCGCAAAATCACGCACCCGCTTAAGTAAGCGATTGGCAACACGAGGTGTACCACGCGAGCGTCGTGCCAATTCATGGGCCGCCTCAGGCGCAATTGAAGTGTGAAAAACATCACTTGAACGCAAAACAATTTGTTCTAGCTCATCGATAGTGTAATACTGCATGTGCTCTACGATGCCAAAGCGATCACGCAAAGGTGCTGACAATTGCCCAGCCAAAGTCGTTGCCCCAATTAGAGTAAATGGTGGCAGCGGCACGTGAACTGCATGAGTAGTCTGCCCCTCGCCAATCACAATATCGATATAGTAGTCTTCCATTGCAGAGTAGAGTACTTCTTCTACTGGTTTAGCTAAACGGTGAATTTCATCAATGAACAAAACATCCCCAGGATCTAAGTCGGACAAAAGTGCCACCAAGTCGCCTGACTTTTCAATGGCCGGACCACTTGTACTCTTTAAATGAACTCCCAATTCATTGGCAATTACGAAAGCCAAAGTTGTCTTTCCTAACCCCGGTGGTCCATAAAGCAAAACGTGATCTAATGCTTCATCACGTTGGCGCGCCGCCTTAATATAAATGCTCATTTCTTTTTTGACCCGCTTTTGACCTAAGTACTGGTCGAGCGTTTGCGGCCGCAAAGAAAGTTCCATTTGTTGTTCTTCAGGATTCTCAATATCACCTGAAGTTACTTGATCTTTTGCCACCAGTTTCACTTCCTTAAAAAATAATCATCTGTTCTATTATACCAAGATCTACTTTTTAAGCAGTAATGCTAAGCCCTTTTTAATATATTGATCTGCAGTATTTGCAGCAACTTTCTCCAGTTTAGGCGTGATCCGATCCACTTCTTTTTGGGTATAACCCAAAGCAATTAAAGCAAGCAGTGCATCATTTAATGCTGGCGGCACATTCTCACCATTGTCTGGACGATCAAGCCGAGCAACATAATCACCTAATTTACCCTTCAAATCAAGCACAATTTGTGAAGCCGTCTTTTTACCCACACCTGGAAAACGAGTTAGGTACTTAACTTCACCTTGTTCAATCGCTTCCGCCAAAGAATTACTATCCTCAGCTGCCATGATTGCCATTGCACTCTTAGGACCAATCCCGCTAACACTAAGTAGTTTTAAGAACAAGCCCTTATCATCTTGACTTTGAAAACCATATAAAGTAATGCCAGTATCACGCACCACTTGCTCAATAAAGACCTTAGCTTTTTGGCCTTGAGTATAGGCAAAAGGTGTAGGACTATAGACCTTGTAGCCAACGCCCCCGACATCAACTACAACATAGCTTGGTGTAACCACAGTAATCACACCTTCAAAATATTCGTACATTATTCATCCTTCTTAAACATTTTTCTCAATTCATTTTGGCTCATTCTAACCAAAATTATCCGTCCATCTGCATCATGATATGGATCAGTACACTTGCGTAAATCAAGTAAAATTTGCTCAGCTTCAGCTGCAGATAATTTAATCTTGCCAGTAATTTCTCGCTTAGCTTGCATTGCTGCTATCCGGCTAAACAGGTTCTTTGCCTTTCCTTTATCCACATTCAAATAACCATCTAAAATCTTCCGAATTGAATCTTCGACATTATCGTGAATCCAAGTTGGATACGAACGAACAATAAAACTATTTTGTCCAAAATCTTCCAAATAGATTCCAACCTGCTTAATCTGTTCTACTTGATCCTTAATTTGCATAAAATCAAGATTACCAAATTCTAAAATAATTGGTGTTAACAAACCTTGTTGTACTACTTTTTTGGCAGTTATCATGTGAAAAATTTGCTCAAATTTTAACCTTCGTCTAGCAGCAACCTGATCAATTAAAAATAGGTCGCCATTATGTTGGGCAAGTAAATAAGTATCGGTCTGTCCAACATAAACCAAGCGAGGCAGATTATTAGCTAAAGTTTCATCCCCACTTGAAATGACTTCCTGATTAGTCCTAGTTGTAGGAAATGGCGTTAGTGCTTGCTGCAGAGCAACATTTTGTTTCCAAGTCTTAGTAACGATATATTGATCATCTTCACGTGGCTGATTAAGATCAACATATTTCTTTTCACTATCCTGCTTTACCGCCTCATTTTGAATATTATCTTCTGAATCATCAGATTCAATCGTTAAAAATTTTGGCTTTTCTTGTTCGCGAATTTCCGGTTCTTTTTTACGAGCTGTATTTACAACATCTTGATTTAAGTTAAAACTAAGCTGATCAACTAGCGTATCACGTTTATTTTCCAAATTAGCAAAAGCGCTAATTTGTTCAACTTTTTCCACAAGTGTATTACTAATTGCACTGGTGATTAAACGACCCAGTTCTTTTTCCTTGGATAAACGAACTTCCTGCTTAGTGGGATGCACGTTAACGTCCACTAACAAAGGATCTACTTTAATTGCTAACACAATAATCGGATAATGCCGCGCTGCTAATTTTGAGCCATAGCCATCCAGAATCGCAGTATTTAATTGAAAATTTTTAATATAGCGGCCGTTTAAGAGAATCGAAATAAAATTGCGTGTAGAACGTGTTAATTCCGGTTTAGACATCAGACCTGTAATCTTAAAATCGCTGTCTTTTGCCTCAAATTTTTCCATTTTTTCTGCGATATGACGGCCATACACGTTGGCAACTGTTTGCTTTAAATTATTATTTCCTGGCGTTCTTAATAAAATTTTGCCAGTATTTGACAAAGTGAAAGACACATGTGGATAACCTAACGCAAGTCGATTAATAATATCCACAATCTTCATAATTTCAGTTCTTGGACTACGCAAATACTTTAATCTGGCTGGCGTGTTAAAGAACAAATCCTTGACTGTAATTTTTGTTCCCTTACGAGCCGCTGCATCTTCTTGGCCTTTTTTATTGCCTCCACTATAGTTAGCTCGAATACCAATTGCGTTTTCAGTTGCAGTCAGAATTTCCACATGGCTAACAGCAGAAATCGAAGCTAATGCTTCTCCGCGGAAGCCTAAAGTGGAAACTTTAAATAAATCGTGTTCATTGGCAATCTTGCTTGTCGCATGTCGGGTAAAGGCTAGATCAACTTGATCACGTGCAATCCCCGTCCCATTGTCTTGAACTACAATCTGTTTCAAACCAGTATCTACAAAATCAACGCGAATTCGAGTAGCACCAGCATCTAACGAGTTTTCTACTAATTCCTTAACTACGCTAGCTGGGCGCTCAATTACTTCTCCGGCTGCAATCTGATTAGTTAAAGTTTCCGATAACTCATGAATTTTGCTCATTAATCGTCATCCTTTAAATCTTTTTGCCAATCAGCTACCATTTGCATAACCTGCAACGGTGTCTTATCTGCTAAATAAAGATTAGAAATATCATCAAGTATATCTTGTTGTGCATCAGTTATTGCGGGCTTGTCATTTTGTGTTTCAGTTTCTTCAACACTGTTTTCCACAGGCTCTGCAAATAAATCTAATTGCTGCGAAACTGGTGCTAGTTCACTGCCTTGTGCTTCAAGCCGCTTTAATAATTTAGTTGCCTCTCGCAAAACGTTGCGCGGCAAACCTGCTAATTGAGCTACATGAATTCCGTAACTTTGATCAGCAGGTCCAGGTAGGATTTTATGCAAGAAGATTAACTTGCCATTTTCTTCGGTAGCACCAACGTGAATATTTTTCAGATGATCCAGAGTCTCATCCATCACTGTCAATTCATGATAGTGCGTAGCAAATAATGCCTTAGCACCCACTTTGTCGTGTAAGTACTTAACAATTGCACCAGCTAAAGCCATTCCATCGTAAGTAGCCGTACCACGACCAATTTCGTCAAAGAGAACCAAACTGCGCTTAGTAGCATACTGCAAGGCTTCATTAGCTTCACTCATCTCTACCATAAAGGTACTTTGACCTGAAATTAAGTCATCAGCTGCTCCGATTCTTGTAAAAATTTGATCAAAAATTGGCAAATCAGCACTATCAGCTGGCACAAAGGAACCTACTTGAGCCATGATCGCAATCAAAGCCATTTGTCTCATATAGGTACTCTTACCAGACATGTTAGGACCTGTAATTAAATAAATGTTGGTTCCTTCATCCATTTTGACATCGTTAGGAATATATGAACCAGCCGTCATTACTTTTTCCACAACTGGATGACGGCCGTTAGTCACATTAATATCTTGATTATCTGCGTGAAAAGTTGGCCGGCAATAATTATTTTGTTCAGCTACTGTCGCAAAACCACAATAAACATCCAGCGCTGCTAGTTGCCCACCTAATTTTTGTAAAGCAGGGATATACTTCTTAACGTCCTCACGCAGCTTAACAAATAAATCATATTCCAAGTCAGTTGACCGTGTCTGTGCCTCAAGAATTAGATTCTCATGTTCCTTGAGTTCCGGTGTGATATAACGCTCAGCGTTAGTCAAAGTTTGTTTACGCGTATAACGATCAAGTGGCACCTTAGACTTGTTACCGTTAGAAACCTGAATATAATAGCCAAAGACCTTGTTATAACCGACCTTTAAGTTATCAATACCTGTCTTTTGCCGCTCATCTGCTTCCATCTCAGCCAACCATTTTTTTCCATTGTTCATGGCATCCCGATAGCGATCAAGCTGCGGATCAACCCCACCTTGAATCAGGCCACCTTCAGTAGTCAACACAGGTGGATCCTTCACGATAGTGGAAGTAATCATTTCGGCAACGCCCTTTAATGGATCAATTTTTTTAGCAAAATCGACCAAGATATCTGAATCTGATTGCTCTAAAGCATCTAAAATAACTGGAACGGCCTGCAAAGAACGTGATAATTGTAGTAATTCGCGCGCATTAACGTTACCAAAAGCAATTCGACCAGTTAAACGTTCCAAGTCGTAAACACCCTTTAAGGCATCAACTGCATTTTCTCGTGTAAAGTAGCCATCAAGCAAGGCCTGCACCATTTCTTCACGATGGTTAATTTCATCCATGTTTAATAATGGACGAGCTAGCCACTGCTTAAGCAAGCGTCCACCCATGGCAGTGTGTGTTTTATCCAAAACCCAGAAAAGTGAACCCATTTTTTTGCCAGTTTTGGCAGAAGCAACCAATTCCAAATTATTCTGCACAGTATGTGACATCTGCAAATATTGATTTACTTCATAGCTTTTGGCAATCTGCAAGTGCGCTAAACTTCTCTTTTGAGTTGAAAGCAAATAGCCAACTAACTGACGGGTAGCCTCTTTTTCAGCCCCATTAGTCAAATTCTGTTCAACATAAGAAATTTCAGCATGTTCACCTTCAATTGGTGTAGGTGCTGAAACCGTAATATTTGCCTTGTGCATAAAGTCCTTGTTTTGTTCAGATAATGACCCGTTATACACAACTTCACGAGTACGAAGTGACAAGAGCTCATTGGAAACAGCATCGAAACTCTTTAAATGAGTAGCATAAATTTCACCAGTGGATAAATCACTGTAGGCTAAACCAAAGCCACTCTTAGTGGTAATTACTGATGTTAAGTAATTTGAATCTTTAGCATCATTTGGGCCTTCATTCATCATGGTTCCCGGCGTCACTAATTGAATAATTCCCCGTTTAACCATGCCTTTGGCCTTTTTAGGATCCTCAAGTTGTTCACAAAGTGCTACTTTATAACCCTTTTCAACTAAAGTATTTACATAAGTATCCACAGCCATATGAGGCACACCTGCCATTGGAATTGGATTCTTAGTTCTATTTGATCGGTGCGTTAAAGTCAATTCAAGAATCTGTGCACCTTTAACTGCGTCATCTTCAAACAGTTCGTAAAAGTCTCCGACGCGATAAAAAAGAAAGGCATCAGGATATTGTTTTTTAATTTCGTAATATTGCTCCATCATTGGAGTTGTTTTTTCCGTCATTTATGTCTCTTTCCTATTTCGTATTTTAGATAGAGTTACGTACAATATTATACGCTACAAAAAGAAAAACTTCGAAGCTGAACTGATTGTTTAACTTCGAAGTCATTTTAATTATATTTGTTTTTGAACTAGAGTGAGAGTTTGTGCATAAGTTTAGTGCTAAAGCACTGTAAATGAACTTGATTACTTCGTAATCAAGAATTATATATCTAAATGCTAAAGCATTAAGATATATAATTACATACCCATTCCTGGTGCACCAGCTTGTGGAGCTGGGTTAGCTGGCTTTTCTTCAGGAATTTCTGCAACAACAGCTTCAGTAGTAAGCAGAAGAGCGGCAATTGAAGCAGCATTTTGCAAAGCGGTTCTGGTTACCTTGGTTGGGTCAATGATACCAGCATCTACCATGTTTTCCCAAGTATCAGTAGCAGCATTGTAGCCAATTTCGTTTTCTTGCTTGAGTAAGTGGTTCAAAACAACTTCACCATTCTTACCTGCGTTTTCAGCAATTTGACGAACTGGTGCTGACAAAGCTCTTAATACGATTTGGATACCAGTATTTTCATCTGCAGTATCAGCCTTAAGATCATTGATAGCCTTCTCAACGTCTACTAAAGCAGTACCACCACCAGCAACGTAACCTTCATCAACAGCGGCACGAGTTGAGTTCAAAGCGTCTTCAATTCTGTAACGACGTTCCTTCAATTCGGTTTCAGTAGCAGCACCTACGTGGATAACAGCTACACCACCAGTTAACTTAGCAAGACGTTCTTGAAGCTTCTTCTTGTCAAAGTCTGAAGTTGATTCTTCAATTTGCTTTCTGATTGAATCTTCACGTTCTTGAATAGCATCCTTTGAACCAGCACCGTCAACAATAGTAGTTGAGTCCTTGGTTACAGTTACACGACGAGCTTGACCTAATTGATCAATCTTAGTGTCCTTTAATTCAAGACCTAAGTCATCAGTAATCACAGTACCACCAGTCAAAGCAGCAATATCTTGTAACTGAGCCTTACGACGGTCACCAAAGCCAGGAGCCTTAACAGCTACAACGTTGAAGGTACCACGAATCTTGTTCAATACAAGTGTTGGAAGAGCTTCACCAGTAACGTCATCAGCAATGATCAATAATGACTTACCTTGTTGAACAATTTCTTGAAGAAGTGGCAAGATATCTTGAATGTTTGAGATCTTCTTGTCAGTGATCAAAATGTAAGGATTATCAAGATCTGCTTCCATCTTATCGTTGTCAGTTACCATGTATTGTGATAAGTAACCACGATCAAATTGCATACCTTCAACTACTGAAAGTTCAGTATTGATACCACGTGAATCTTCAATAGTGATAACGCCATCGTGACCAACCTTTTCCATAGCGTCAGCGATTAAGTTACCAACTTCCTTTGAAGATGATGAAACTGCAGCTACGTTAGCAATTTGGTCTCTTGATTCAACCTTGTGGCTAATCTTGTGCAATTCATTAACAGCAGCTTCAGTAGCTTTTTCAATACCACGACGAATGCCAACTGGGTTAGCACCAGCAGTTACGTTCTTCATACCTTCATTAGTAATTGCTTGAGTCAAAACAGTTGCGGTAGTAGTACCGTCACCAGCAATATCATTAGTCTTTTGAGCAGCTTCAGCAACAAGTTTAGCACCCATGTTTTCGTAGTGGTCCTTTAACTCGATGGATTTTGCAATGGTAACACCATCGTTAGTGATGTCAGGGTTGCCGTAACTTTGTTCCAAAACAACGTTTCTACCCTTAGGACCAATAGTAGTCTTAACAGTATCAGCTAACTTATTAACACCCTTTAAAAGAGAACGTCTTGCATTTTCTGAGAATTTAATATCTTTTGCCATATATTATCTATGCTCCTTAATTTACTTAATTATCGTTGGAAATTTTAACTAAATTACTTAGCAATAGCTAAAATGTCTTTTTCGTGAAGGACTAAGTACTTTTCACCTTCGTATTCAACGTCAGTGCCTGAGTATTTATCGTAAAGAACTACGTCACCCTTCTTAACAGCCATTGGAATCTTTTCACCGTTTGATGCGTAAGCACCTTCACCAACAGCTACAACTTCGCCTTCAGTTGGCTTCTTCTTAGCATTTGATGCTAAAACGATGCCACCAACAGTTTCTTCTTCTTCTTTCTTAACTTTAACGATCACGCGATCACCAATTGGTTGTAACACGTTTAGTCCCCCTTATGTTTAATTTTCTTCATTATATTTTTTATTACTTTATTAATCATTAGCACTCTTATTTGCTAAGTGCTAACTTACAAATATGATAATAAACTGTTTTGTGAAAAAAAGCAAGAAAAAATTAGCACTTTTTTCAATTGAGTGCTAATTTTGATTTTTCTTAACTTTTTTAACTAATTACAGTAATCAAACCATCAATAATGCCGTAAGTTAATCCCATTACATAGTACTTCTTATAAGCATCCCAGAAATCATGGCATTCTTTCTTATCTTTACCATCAATAAAAAAATATTTACCACTTTTTCTGCTGCTAAAAGTCTTAACCAAAGCATAGAAAACAGCAACTAGCGCCATAATAATGAAGAGAATGATTGGGAAGAAGTAGCCAATAATATTTTGTAAGTTATATGCTACACCTGCTGCAATTACCACTAATAGATAAATTACAGCAACTAGTTGATTGCAGATCAAACGTGGCATTTTTACTTTAACCGACAATAACAGCGATAAAAGTAGCGGCAAGCTTAAGATAATTATTAAAACTAACACGTAAATATTATTGATCTCTTTTAATTGAGACGCAAAAGTATGATCAAGCTTACCCCAGAAAATACTTAGAATACCTACTACCCAATAGACAGCCGTCATAATCCAGACATGTTTAAGCGTGCTGTTCTTTTTCATTCTTATTATCCTTTATTGATTAGCAAAATTATAGCATAGAGCATACTATTTAACGGGGCGAGCATAAGTGATTCGACCTTTGGCCAGCTTATCGCTCAGTGAGCTACCTAAACTAGAGCGGTGCACATCATCTACACCTAAGTTGCCGCCCTCTTCAATAATTTGCGTGTCCCAACCATCATATTTGCCATCAACAATTGCTGCATGTCCGTTTTGACCAACACCATTGCCAGTATTAACAATCACAATATCACCTGGGCGAATATTCTTGGCAGAAATTTTCTTCAAATAGCCATGAGTACTTTTAGCATCTCGTTCCATTGGCAGAGTAAAAAATGGAGCATTTCCTACACGATATCCTGCTCTCTTCATTACGATCCACACAAATCCTGAACAATCAGTTGAACCGTTTTTATTAGGATGACGCCAACTGCCAAAATTAGTTCGGTATGCACCTGTTCCATAAGTGAAATAGCCTAATAATTTACGAGCATTCTTAATCACTCTATTATGATATCCTGAATCATCGAACATCGCTGGAGATGGATCCTCATTAATATTGTCATACCAAGCTATGTCAAAATTCACATCATCAGAGCTTAATTCTGTTGACTGATCTGAATCATCATTCACATCATCTTGTGCCTGATATGCCTCAAGCTTTGCTTTTTCTTGAGCATAATTTAAAACATTATTTTGTTTAATGTATGCGTTAGGACCGATCTTATAATAAGCAGTACCATTAATCGTCTTAGTTCCTTGCACATTAATGAACTTGCCTTCATATAGTTGTGATTCAATTACTGGAACATTACCGGTTTGTATCTGACCACGTGTCTTAAAACTGGTCCTCTTACCATTACTCTTATACACATTAGAAGTAGTTTTAACTACATAATCTGTCTTAGGATTAGGCACTGTTATCGCTGCCTTTATTTTAGAGCTAGTTAGATTAATGCTAAAGACAGTTAATCCAGTTACTAATACTCCAATAACTCCACTTTTTAACTTCATAAAACATACCCTCACTTTGTTTTTCTTTATAGAGAACATTTTACTCAAACTTAAAATTGAAGTGCAACACTTAGTACTAAAAAACGCCAAGAAACAATCTTTCTTAGCGTCTTTTATTCTAATTGTTTTAATTTTTTGAAACTGTCAAATCTTTTGTGTAAATAGATCTTTCTCGTAAATTGATTTTTTAAT
>NZ_PCYV01000021.1:0-36476 GCF_002553785.1 Lactobacillus sp. UMNPBX15 | reverse complement strand
GGACTTGAGCTTTTTAATTATTTATTCAACTTACCGCAAAAAATTATACACTTAGTGGTTGAGAGATGCAAAAGTATAGAAGTCAGTTTTGATTAGTAAAATGGAGTAAAATGAAGTAAAATATAAATGTAAAAAGTAAAATGAAGTAAAATGAGGAAAAATATGTATAATGAAAATCCTTTTGATGCTGAATTTGGCGGGATCCCAGAGCTATATCTTGATTTTAATGATGATGCAGTTAAATTTGCTCAAAGAGCCCATCGTCTCAAGAAACATCCAACTTATTCTCTCTTTATTACAGGGGTACGAGGTTCAGGAAAAACAGTTTTTATGAACAAAGTGGGTAAAGAACTAAAAAAATATAAAGATACTATGGTAGTCACTTTGCACAATTCTGATGATCTTTTTCGAATGATGTATATCAAGCTAGTGCCTATGCTAGATAAAATCAAAAAATGGACGCCATCAATTTCTATTAAAGTTCCTTTTGTATCAGTAGATTTCACTGAAGCAAATGAAAAGCATGATGAAATATATTATAAAGTAGAAATTAACAAGATTCTTAAAGCTTTGAACAAAGTGGGGATTCGTGTTGCATTTTGTATTGATGAAGTGTCAAATACACCCACAATTCAAAAATTGGCTGAGGAATTCAACGACTGGAGCCTAAATAACTATCAAGTTTCAGTGATTATGACCGGACTATTAAGTGAAGTGGCGGAACTATCAGGCACACATAATTTAACCTTCTTGGTTCGGGCGGATAGGTTTCACGTCTCTAAACTATTTGCGTCGTCAATTGCCAGAACTTACATGGATGTATTAGACATAACAGCTAAGCAAGCAGAAATTTTGGCAGATATGTCAAAAGGCTATGCTTATGCATTTCAATTGATCGGAGATTTGATGTATGAAAATTTGAGTCAAAAGATGACGTTTGAAAAAGCTTTGGAATATACTAAACTTAGATTCCGTGATGTACTTTTCAACCAAGCGTATGATGTAATTGCTCATGAATTAACGGATGTGGATTTTCAATTTTTGTACGCTATGGCGCAAGATAATAGTATTAGTTCAATTATTAGGACTATGCAAAAAAGTAAGCAGTATGTTAATAGCTATCGTGCAAAATTAATTAAATATGATCTAATTAAGCCAATAATTAGGGGAAAGGTCGGTTTTACCTTACCTTTGTTTAGAGATTTCATTCAAGCAAAGTATGATGAACTTAATTGGGGCTAGAATTTATTGAAAAAATTCGGCAGAAAATCACAGAAATGAACGCAGATCCAGTTTGGAGGGATACTATTATGGACTATGAGACTAAGCTAGCTGAAGAGCGTGAATACGGTGAAGAAAAAGGAATTTTAAGTGCAACAGTGAATGCAATTAAGAAGATCATTCGTCGTAACCGGAGCTATGGTGTATCAGATTCCAAACCTTTGGAGGATCTGACAGAAGACTACCATGATTCTGTTTCCCGGGATCAAATTGAACAAATGATGAAAGAAGCCTAGGTCTAATGAAAATAGCCGCTACTCAATGTGAGTAACGGCTATTTTTTACTTCTCGTCATCAGCGGAGCTAGAACTTGCGCAGATGATTGATCGTTGCTTGAGGAAGCCGCGCTGGATTGGTTGATGGATGATAATTTAAGTAATTATTCTTTTGAAAAAATATTTCTTACTTGTTGGAGTAAATTATCGAATTCTGTTGATTCTTTTATGTGGCCGATTATTTTTCCATGACGGGCAATGAAATCATACGATAGCATTTGAAATAATAATGCATCTCCATTTGTGTGACTAGCATAATCTAGCACATAGAATCTAAATGGATCATCTCTAATATGGTTATGAGTAATTGCTAGTCCTATTACTAATCCAGACTTTTTAGTGTAAGCATGTCTGCTCACTACTAAATAGCGTCTACGAATATTTCCTTTTTCAGGATCATGTCCACCCATTTCGTGACCAGCATGTGGTTCAGCATCGATCATTATTATGTCACCTTGATGGACATCAATCCTTCTCATTTGCTAGTTCCTTTCCGACAGGTTTGACTTCTCTAGGATTGTATCCTAATTCTTGGTATTCTCGCTTTATTTCAGTATCATAATCATAATCGTCATAAGCGGGGTCTGACCATAAATCATAATTGTTTTTAGCAATTCTTTTGTATACAATATCACCGTTTTTATTTACATCAACAGAGAATTCTGTATTAAGTGGAACTTTGATAGTACTTGGAATGGTAAGCACTATTGAATTTCCTTGTTTTCTAGCCTTGACTATCATAATAAGCCTTCCTTATGCTAAAAATATTTTATTATTTAAGTATATACTGTGAATACAGTGAGCACAAACAAAAGGAGCCACAAATTGGCTCCTTTTTCGTTTGCTTACTTGTTATCATCAGCAGCAGAGCTGGAACTTACGGCAGATGATTGATCGTTGCTTGAGGAAGCCGCGCTGGATTGGCTGCTGGATGATTGTTCCTGCTGGTGATCGCTTGAAGAAGATGAAGAACTTGATTGATCATCTGACTTCTTGTTTGATGAGCTGGACTTCTTGGACTGCTCTTTATCCTTATCAGATGAGGATTTTGCAGAATCATCCTGACTAGAATTGTCTTTGTTAGAATCTGCATCAGAATTATTAGATTTTTGCTGGTCAGGATCAGCGTTCTTTTTATTGGAATTATTATAGGAAGTATTATTGTGCGTTTGAGTGTTGGCATGGCTAATGTAAGCACCGGCGCCACCTCCACCTAAGATGAACATCGCAGCAATAACACCCCAAAAGACCAATTTCTTCATAATAATAAACTCTCCTTATTTTTAGAAAAAATATTAACGAATTTGAGCCAATTGGTGACTTTGAATCGTTAGTTATAGTGTAAGACATCCGGCCGGCAGGTTGATTACAAAATACTCAATTTTAACTAATTATTAAGAGGTAGAAGAAAAATATGAATTACGAATTAACTGAACAATCAATCCAATATGTATTTGGCAACAAGAAGTATAAGAATGGGCAAAAGACCCGTAACTTGAAGAACGTAAAGACTGGCGCTAAGGCAGATGAGTTGCAAAAGGTGGGTCAAGCAATTGCTAGTTTGCAAGAAGACTCACTTGATGAAGCATACTTAGTGCAGAAGTCACGTCTTGTACCAGCAGCTGAATAAATTAACGAACATATTTAGGAAATAAGGAGAAAAAATGATGGCTAAAACTACTAAGACTATGAAGTTAACTTTCTTGAACGGAGAAAAGAAGAAAATTAGTATTACATTGGGGGATGCAGTCGATAATCTAACTGCGGATCAAGTACGCGGTGCGATGAACACGATTGCGGAAGCCGATGCATTCGAGAAAGATGGTGTTGCATATTATCACACTCCTCAATCAGCTGCATACATTGAACGCACTGTTACTGATATCTTTAATGATTCAGCAGAATCTGCAGTTGAGCCTGCAGCTAAGCAAGACTAATCTGGACTTGCTTGACCAACTAATTAGCTTGGTCAAAAGGCTCAGGAGAAAATATCGCAAGATGTAGAGTTCACACTTAGACCTTTAACAGAAATCGTATAGTAATATTACTTTTTCAATTGATTTTGTTACATCGTTGTAAAATTTAAGAAAAAGTAAAGAAACAGTAAAGCGGGCGTATGCTCGCTTTTTCTTGTTGTGTCTAGGATTACGGCATTTTGTTATTTTAGATTTGTGTGAATGGTATTGGGATAGGGAATAGGTGAATTATTACAAAAGCAAGATTGTAGTCAATTTAACTTGCTATTTTTTGGTGAGGTTAGTACAATATGAATCGTGGTAAGTAATAGGACGTGCTTCAGGCGTGTCGCCTGTACGCATGCTGATCCTTCAGCAAGACTACTACCTCACGAGAGTTATAAACTCGTGGATCTTGCTTTGAATGATTTTGTACATTATAGGCTCCTACATGCTGAACCTATGGCCTATTACATTTTTTATATTTCAAGGAGGAAAAGACCACATGAAGAAAAATTTAAGAATTGTTAGCGCTGCTGCTGCTGCTTTATTAGCTGTTGCTCCTGTTGCTGCTTCTGCTGTTTCTGTTAACGCTGCTGACTCTACTGCAACTACTACTGCTAACGCAAGCAAAGCTGTAACTACTGTTGATCTTGGTGGTAACAACTCAGCAACTGTTGCTCAAAATTCAGATGTAAATCTTGCTACTAACTTTACTGCTATTGCCTATGTTGCAGGTCAAAATGGTGCTCAAGGCACAAGCGGCGTTGTATCTGGTTCAGTATCAGCAACTTACAACGGCCAAACTTACACTGGTAATTTAACTACTGATGTTAACAAGAATACTAAGGTTTACAATGCAACTACTAAGAAAGAAGTTGCTGTAAATTCAGCTGATTTTGTTGCTGGTCAATACTACGCAGTTATTCCAAATGTTTCATTTAACTTTGGTCCTGCTAACGCAAACAAGAAGGTTACCATTGCCCTTAAGGGTGGTGTATTAACTCCAGCAGATAAGAGTGTTAAAGCTGGTGAAAGTGTTACAATCACTTTAGACCAAAACGGTGTTGCAAACTTTGCTGAAGTTCAAACTCCTAACTTTAAAGCTGTAAATCCATTTAGCAACGCAACTGTTGCATGGTACAACAACAACGCAGTTGCAACTTCAGCTAACGTAACTGTTAACGCTGGTAGCAACAACCTTGTAAATGTAAACCAAATCGTTGCAGCTTTGAACAATTACAAGCCATTCGAATTAAGCCGTGGTGACAATGGTAACGTAACTTCAACTTCACTTACTTCACCAATTACTGCTGAAGAAGTAACTAACCAATTGAAGAAGCAAAACATTACTGTTGATGGTGCTGGTTACTTTACTGCACCAACTTCATTAAGTTTGTCATTCACTGCTACTGCAAACAACAGTAACGCATCAGCTGCTTTACCTGTAACTGTTTCAATTCCAAATGGTAAGGTAACTACTGTACCAAGCCAAAGCAAGACTATTAGGCACAACGCATACTACTACAAGGAAGATGGTACTACTCGTGCCAACAACGACAAGGCTAAGCGTTATGAATCAGTAACTGTTGCTATGTCAACTAAGAAGATCGGCAACAAGGACTTCTACGAAGTAATCAAGGATGGCAAGGCTACTGGTATGTACATCAACGCAGACAACATTGATGGTACTAAGCGTACTTTGAAGCACAACGCATACGTTTACAAGACTTCAAAGAAGCGTGCTAACAAGGTTGTTCTTAAGAAGGGTGAAGAAGTAACTACTTACGGTGGTACTTACACATTCAAGAACGGCAAGCAATACTACAAGATCGGCAACGATACTAAGAAGACTTACGTAAAGGCTTCAAACTTTTAATTAAGTCTATGTAGTAGATAAAGATAAAACGAGGCATTCGCCTCGTTTTTCTTTTGCTCTAGTTTTCATTATTCTTACACTTCATTTGTAGTCACACATATTAGTTAAGGCGAACAGTAAGTAGCTAATCTACTGTATTTTCCATGATATAATTAAGCAAGTATATAATACGAGGAAGTGTATTAATGAAACTAGATGACATTAAAAATATGGAAGCTACTTATCTTGATTACAAGGAATCATTGGAGACTACTAAACCTGTAAGTTGGCTTAAATCTGTTGTAGCTTTTGCAAATACTAAAGGCGGGCATATTATCTTTGGTGTGACTGACGAAGAGCATAAGTTTATTGGAATAGATAATTTACAACAAACTTCTTCTAAAATCTCTGAACTTATTTCTACCCGAGTTTCACCTTGGCCTAGATTTACATTAGCTCCTATTGATAGTGAATATTCAGATAAGAAATGCATTGATCTAGAAGTCGCTCCTGGTCCAGATTATCCATATTATTATATCAATACGCAAGAACATGCTATTTTTATGCGGCATGGAGATCGTTCAGAAAAAGCAACACCGATAGAGCAAAATAATTTACTGCTAAAAGGAATGAACAAAACATTTGATGCACTTCCGACTAGCTATAAATTACCAGATGTAAGTTTCACCTTATTAGCTGCTACCTTTAAGAAAGAAACTGGTGAAGACTTTGATATTTCACGCGATTTAATTTCGATGGGATTTGTAACACAAGATAATATCGTGACTAACGCAGGGCTATTACTGTGTGATCAAGGTTATTTACGCCAGTCTAAGATTGTCTGTACTCGGTGGAAAGGAATCGAAAAAGGCAGTGTTGATGGAGATGCCTTAGATGATGAAGAATTTACAGATGCAAGTTTGATTACTCTGCTATCTAATGCAGAAGCATTTATTAGAACCAATTCTAAGAATCCTTGGACAATTCGTGGAATGCGACGAGAAGAAAATAGCGACTATCCATTCAAGGCTGTTCGAGAAGTTTTAGTTAATGCATTAATTCACCGTGATTATCAGATTCAGGGTTCTGAAGTACATGTTGATATGTTTGATGATCGGATGGAAATTGTGTCGCCTGGTGGCATGATTAATGGGAGTAGAATTCAGGATCTTAATCTAAAGCATGTTCCTTCTATGAGAAGAAATGAAATTATCTCTGACATTTTTGGTAGATTACATTACATGGATCGCCGTGGTAGTGGTATCCAACGAATTTTGAGTGCATATACCGATTTTGTAGAGCAGCCTATCTTCTATTCAGATGATACAGTATTTTTAGCAACTTTGCCCAACAGAGGAATTGCTACGCCAAAGAGTCCACTTCAGAGTGAGAAGAGTCCACTTCAGAGTGAGAAGAGTCCACTTCAGAATAAAGAAAGCAATATAATAAAAAAATGGAATGAAAAAGGTATAAATAAAATCTTTAGAGGACAAACCACTAAAAAATTATTAGAATTTTATATGAGATATAGCTCTAAGTATTCGTTTAATCGAAATTTACTTGCTAATTTTTTAGAGATAGCACCAAATTCTGCATCGAAAATTATTCAAAAATGTAGAGAGATTGGAATTATGCGAATGGAAAAACGCGGAGTTTACTTCTTTACTGATTTAGGTTGATAAATGCAAAATAATGTTAAAGATATCAAATAAATCACTATAATTATATTTTCAAAACGATACATCAAAACAAATAGAGTATCGTTTTTTCTTTTGCTCTAAAAAAGGCGTCGCTGTTGCGACACCTTGGAAGATAATTCTGCTGTGAACTATTGATTATTGTTTACTATAAACTTCATGTACTAGTTTGATAATTTTATCGTGGCTAAGCATATCGCCATAATTATTTGTGAGTTCTTGTAGGACTGTATCTTTAGTTCCATCCATTCGCTTAATAGTTAGGACTAGCTTTTTAGCATCTTCTACTTTTGCTTTTTTAGTTGCTTTTTTAGCAACCTCATTCATTTCGTATTCTAGCTTGTCCATGTCTTCGACCCACTTTCCGCTGTTCACGTAATGGTCGACATCCTTTTGCAAGCTGGCGATATAGCCTTCCGGATGGTTGATGATTCCGTTCATGTAATCTAGGAAATCAACCATCTTTTGGTTTAGATCATGATTATTGCCCTTGGAATTGAAAACCTTAACGTGCGTACCAGTCTTGAATTCTCGGATATCGACTTTTAGTTTAAACATATTTTACTTCATTTGATTCCATTACAGCACGTAATTTATCTAAAAGTTCCGTGATATCGTGAAAAATAGTAACTTTTCTTTCTTAATTGTTATATAAAGTTGCATATTACTTTTATTTTGATTTTGTTATAATTTTATTCGGTGCTTGTACCTCCTAATGTCCAGTCCATTAAAGGAGGTGAGTATAATGCGGGACATTCTTAATATAACTATTACGGCTGTAATTGCGCCGATTGTGGTGAGCGTTTCCGTTCATGCACTTAACGAAGCCTATGACGATTGGCTAGAGAGTCATCGCTGCAAGAAGCGAAAGCATAAGCGCAATAAAAGAAGACAGCACAGGCACCGATAGTTAGCTATGAGAAGGCTTTTGTAGTGCTTTCAATAATTTAGCGAAAATAAAAACCATTGCTCAACCGGAATTCGAGTAATGGTTTTTGTTTGCACTTTTTTGAATATAATGCAGTTTTCTTAATATAACCTACACCTAGTATAACATAATTTTTTTCTCTGTATAGTCTAGCACCTGGTTCATTGTTTACTATTGTTCCATTACAGCACGTAATTTACCTAATAACTGCTTTTTTAATCGTTTCAATGTAATGCGTGGTACGCCGCATTCCTCAACTAATTGCGTGATTGTCTTCTTCTCAAGCAAATGTTCAAACAGAATTACTTGTTCAAGATGACTAAGCTTCTTAGCTTCATTCTTTAGTGCAACAAGGTTGTCCCAAGCTGCAGCTTCACCAAGATCATAGGCTTTATCGATGGCTGTATTACGTTCGCACACTCGTTGTTCGCGGCGTAGAGTATCAATTATATGCCAGAGAAGCTTCTTGAAACTCAATTTATCAATTTCCGTACGCGTTTTTTGACCATCTAGCTTGCGCAACATCTCGGCATACAAAATTACACCTTCTTGCAACAGATCTTCATAGAGATGATAGTCCGGTCGAACATGTGCCGCCTTTAAGGCACCACCAACTAACTTACGATTGTTCCATGCTTCTTCGAAATATTTTTGACTTGTCATTGTGACACTCTCCTAAATGATGTCACAAGCGCTTGTGTACTATTAGATTAGCAAGATTGAATCCGCAGAAAAACTTAGTGGTGAGATGCTCTAATCCCAAGTGTCGCATGTGTTTGTTAATTTCTACGATAAGCAAAGCCAAGTCAGATAGTACCTGACGAAGAACAGATGATAGTCAAAAAAGTGCAAAAAAATACAGCTCATGAGAGCTGTTAACGATTATATCTGATCTTAATAATCTGCTTAGTAAAAAAGCGGTGTTCACGGTGCAAATAATCTAATGGCTTAAATTCTTTTACAATTGTAAGTAGATGCAAGTTTAAAACATGATTATAGAATTTGTCAGCTAGCTTTTTGAAACTATCAACAGCATACAAGTCCAGTTGCACATAATAGTTGGAATTATGCAGGATTGAGTCAGAATTAATGACTGTTACGCGAAGATTATTTTCTTGCAACATATGCTGATAATATAAGTCAGAATAATAATGATTATGAAACAGATACTGACCAATTATCTTCGTAAGATTGGGCTTAGGAGAATCAAAAGCAAAATTATAAACCAAGCCGTTTTCATCAAGTGCAATACTGTTGAAAATAGCTTGATCATGGCGTTTAACGTGGAAGTCTTTAATCCAGTGCAAGCAAATCCAGTCCGTGAAGAAGTTTCCACTAAATGCATGCATTGAAAAATAAAGCACATTGTACATGACAATCCCTTGATAGATATCAACTCCAGCCTCGCGAGCTAGCATTCTCTGCCAAATCATATCGCAATGTACGGCATGCCGCATCAATCCTTGCATCATGGCATGTGTTGACTTCTGACTAAGCACAATTCCACGATTCAGGTCGAAGGCTACTGCCTTATATTTGCCTAAGATAGGATTTTGCTTGAACTCATAGACTGCCAATGTGTTCTTATTGAGTCGATATTTATTGTCATACGTAATGTACTGCGCTAGTTGCGCGTCATTCTCAATTCTCCATTTGGTAAGATCTTTGGACCAATTACGATATTTTATGTCAGTGGGCAAGCTAATAATCCCCAAGTTACGTTGCTTGTAGGCTGACACATCCATCACACTCCCTATGTTTGAATATATCTATATTGTTTTAAATATTGAATAGTATTATACAGGATGAAGCATTGATTGTATAGCTAGAAATTATTATGCTGAAAAAACAATTTTATAAAAAATTTTGCCGATTTTTTGCGTAATAAACAATAGAGGGTAAATTTTATCCTACTATTTTTTAGAAAGAGGTGCGCAATGAAAAATACGCACAATAACAGGCAATGGTTTGGTTTTTCAGAAGACAAAGTTTTTGGTGAAATCATGTCCAATCCAGCTTTTTGCAGACATGTTTTGCAAGGAATTCTGCCGGAGATCCCAATTAAGAAGATCTTTCCGCCTAAGAAGCAAGAAGTAATCATCGATCCTGAGCATCGCGATCAAAAAGATGTCCGACTCGATATTTTGGTTGAGGATATTAACGGCAACCTTTACAATATTGAGATGCAGCGGTCAGACGATGACGATATTGCTCGTCGCATGCGCTATTATGCTTCGAAAAACGATCAAAGGTATACTCTCCACCAGGGCTATACTTACAATGATTTGAAAAATGTCTTCATTATTTTTCTTTGCACGTTCAAAACTAAGCAAAAAGTTGCAATCAAGTCTACATACCAAACTATTAATGTAGACAATCATGCAGATATATTGCAGGATGGCTTGACTAAAATTATAATTAACTCAAACGGAGTTCCTGATGGAACCGAGACTGAAACATTACTTAATTTAGTCAAACTCATGAAAGATTTACCGGTACATGGCGATAAACTCTTTGATAAGGCACAAAAACGCATCGAATCAATGAATGCCGATCCAGAATGGAGGGATACTATTATGGACTTTGAAACTAGAATGCTTGAACGCGAGCAAGTTGGTGAAAAGAAAGGCCTGCAGCAAGGTCTTAAAACGGGTGCACTTACCTTAGTCGCTTCTTTGAAAGATGTTGGCTGCACTAGCCCACAAATCCTGCAGCAATTAAAGCAAAAGTATGGCAACGTATTCTCTGATAAGCAGTTAGAAGAATTTCTGAAACAGAGCTAAGTTGTAACAACAATATTTTCCAAGATGTCGCATAAGCGGCATCTTTTTTGAGCCAATACATTAATTTAAACGTAAATACTGCAAACAAACCATGAATATAGAAAAATATAAAAAAATATGCTAACATGTTCATATAAAGATGAAACAACTTGCATGTGCGAGAATTAAGACACAAAAAAATCGCTACTCTAATCGGACAAATGAGTAACGATTTTTTGTTTCACCAAATTTTATAGCATTAAAACTAAATGTATTGGCTGAGGGTATCGCAACAGCGGTGCCCTTTTTTAGAGCCAAAAAGCGGTATTTATATGATTGATTGCTAATCAAGGCAATTAGAAAAAACTGATGATCATTGAGATCATCAGTAAAAGGTGCAGATTAGGTGAGAAAAAAAGGAAAATTAATTAGATTTACTTTTACTGAACATCTTTCGTATAAGATTGGGCATTGCTTCAGCTTGAGCTATTAATCCGATATACCATATAAAATAATAGCTTTCCTTTGAAAAAGACTGTTAAGCTACACAATACACAGCCTAACAGTCCAACAAAATTATAAAAGTCACAATAAGAGGACGGACAGGACCATATCGCCTGTCAAGACTAACGATCAGATATAAAGCCTCTGTCGGGCACCATAGCGCCTCACAACTATAGCGAAAAAACACAGCATTATATCAGCCTGATTTGATTTTTTTATGAAAAATTATAACAATATTATAATCTAAATTCAATTATTTTTACTTAAACATTAGTCAAAGTCATGCTTATTTTTCAGAGCAAAAGAAAAACGAGGCAAATGCCTCGTTTTCCTTATATACTACTTAGACTTAATTAAAAGTTTGAAGCCTTTACGTAAGTCTTTTCAGTATTGTTGTTGATCTTGTAGTATTGCTTACCGTTCTTGAATGTGTAAGTACCACCGTAGGTAACAACAGTGTCACCCTTCTTAAGAACAACCTTGTTAGCACGCTTCTTTGAAGTCTTGTAAACGTATGCGTTGTGCTTCAAAGTACGCTTAGTACCATCAATGTTGTCTGCGTTGATGTACATACCAGTAGCCTTGCCATCCTTGATTACTTCGTAGAAGTCCTTGTTGCCGATCTTCTTAGTTGACATAGCAACAGTTACTGATTCATAACGCTTAGCCTTGTCGTTGTTGGCACGAGTAGTACCATCTTCCTTGTAGTAGTATGCGTTGTGCATAATAGTCTTGCTTTGACTTGGAACAACAGGATCTGCAACGTTAGCTACAGTGAAAGTTACAGGTAATTCCTTGCTCTTGCCGTTAATATTTGAAACAACCTTAACAGTTGCCTTAAATGAATGAGGAGCAGTAAAGTAACCAGCTGGTGAAACCTTAATACCAGCATTTTCTAATTGCTTGATAATGTCATTACGTGAAGTATCTAACTTAATACCATGACCCAACTTTGCAAAGTCAAGAACGTTTTGGGCACCATCTTGTACATTGCCATTACGGCTTTCAATACGTTGCATTGCGGTGTACTTGCTGAAGATTGCTTGCATAATTGAATCAACGTTAAGTTGCTTGTTGTAGTCTGCAAGAACCATTACATTACCGTCTTTAACGCTAGAACCATTTTCAACGTCGTAAAATACAACGTTATTGTTGTTTTCAGGGTTAAGAGCAGTTAAGTTACCTTTAAGTTGTAAGTTACTTACAGTACCATTGTTGTCTAACTTACCCTTAATAGCAGTTACATTACCATTAGTTGTAGTTACTGGAGTCCAGCCTGATGGTAAAGTACCAGTGAATGAGAATGGAGTGTTTTGTGGCAAAGTAAGAGTAACTTCCTTACCAGCATTGTTTGCACCAAAGTTAAAACCAACATTATTAACAGTAACAGTATATTGGTTACCAACAACTACTTTCTTAAAGTTATTGGTAGTTTGAGTTTTACCATCAGTACCAGTAGTTTGCTTGTAAATTACATCACTTGTATTGTCCTTAGCAGTTACTTCAACAGTTGAAGCACCATTTTGACCGTTAAATAAGTTAGCAGTAGCAGTTACACCAAGAGCAGTTGCAGAGATAGAACCAGTAAGGCCACCATCTTGAACAACCTGTGCAGTATCATTAGGAGTAAGTGCACCGTTCTTAGTTACAGCACTGTTTAAAGCAAAGCTAGGGTTAACATTAGCAACAGTGTTATTGCTGATAGTAGTACCACCTAAGTTAATGTGTGAGTAGTCTGAAGTACTGTTAGTAGCGTTAACAGTAGTGTTGTCAGCAGCGTTAACAGAAACAGCAGAAGCAGCAACAGGAGCAACAGCTAATAAAGCAGCAGCAGCAGCGCTAACAATTCTTAAATTTTTCTTCATGTGGTCTTTTCCTCCTTGAAATATAAAAAATGTAATAGGCCATAGGTTCAGCATGTAGGGAGCCTATAATGTACAAAATCATTCAAAGCAAGATCCATGAGTTTATAACTCTCATGAGGTAGTAGTCATTGCTGAAGGATCAGCATGCGTACAGGCGACACGCCTGAAGCACGTATATTGTGTACTCGATTTTTGCCAAGCGATGAAAGGGTGGTTTTTGTCCTCTTATTTGCTAGGGGTAGGTGGGTGGGTTTTGTCCGCTGCGTGATTTTTGGGATGAAAAAAGAACTAAGAAGCAGAAACCTGTTAAAGAATCATGCCTTATCTCAAGCTATTTCAGATGTTGGCTGGCGTAGTTTCCTGAACATGCTGGCTTATAAGGCAGATCTATATGGCAAAGAATTTCTAACAATTGATCCTAACTACACCACCCAAAGATGCCATCAATGTGGCAGTATTATGGGCCAAAACGGTTATAAGAAATTAACCCTTAAGGATCGAGAGTGGACTTGCCCAATCTGTCGAACGCACCATATTCGTGATTGGAATGCCGCCGTGAACATCTTAGAAAAAGGATTAGGCAAGTGGCAAAATCCTAAAATAAAAAAAGCAGCCTAAGCTAGGCTGCAGTCCGCTAGCAACTCGCGGACTCAAAAGGCTTTGGTAATTAGACGACCTCTATCGGCAATAGTCAAAAGATTATTGCTGGTAAGTCAAATCCGTATCTAAGCAAGTTGGTGTTCTGGTTGGTGCAAGCTAACAAGCCACCAAGCCCAAGACTTCAGTCTAGGGTAGTTGACTATTGATACATGTACAGATAAAAATGCATGTATTATTACTTGTACTACTATCATAGTAAAATTGACATATTCATGAATTATTCAGTAGAATTAAAGCAGGCTTTCAGCAACGGTTAGCTACCGCGAAAGCTTAGTAACTTAGTGCTGACTCCACACCCCTCACAAATCCTGATGTTACGGAGGTGATGAGTCATGCCAAATTGGATAAGACTGGAGAGTGCGAAAGCCGCGTGATAGCTTGGTCTATTGCAATAAGTATAACGCTAGGCGCAGTTGGCAAATTTGTCATCAATCTAGCAAAAGCTTATGCGATAATAAAAAAAGCTAACCACAAGGGTTAGCACGAACCGTCACCTGAGTTACGATTGGGGTTAGCAACTTGCACTTGCTAGCTCCTTTTCTTTTATTATTATATGAAATAAAACCAAAAACTGCAATCAATTAAAATTTGGTGTAAGTGTAAATGTTTTTGCGGTAGCCTAAAAACCATTAGTCTGACCTTAATTCCTTAATAATTTATGTGGTTTAACATTCGATTGAATTTACTTAAATAACTTCCGCCAGCAACTTCTGTTGTTAACGCTCCATGTTGAATTCCAATGTGCGTTTCATGACGCCGCTTTAAGCTATCTCTAGCTGCTGCCTGTAATTTCTTGCTGATCAACTTACCTGTCTCAAAGTCACTATTGAGCCATTGCTCTAAGCTGTGACAGCACTTTTTGAAATGCACGAAGCTATTAGCTACTTCCTTGTAGGAATACTGGATGAAAACAATGAAGAACTACAGAAAAGTGTAGCAGATGCACATTATTATGCTACTCAAACAGAACTTGATGCTGAAAGTATTGATGATAAACTTGCTTTAACCGTAGTCAAGTTACTGTTATTAGCTAAAACGCACATACTTATTTTGCTACTGAGCTTGCTAAACGTAGCTTTGAAGTTGAAATGCTGATATAAGCATTATGTGTTGAAATTATGAATAACGTTGAAAAAATTGCATAAGCACAATGAAAAAGTTACATTGATTAGTAACTTTTTTATTTTTTTGTGTTGATTTAGATGCTATAAAATGTGTTAGTATCTATAAAGCTTGCGAGGATAATTGGCTCATAACTTGAAAGATCAGCATTTCTAAGGCGGGTTACTACTTTCAACTCTTGAATACAAAATATGTTAATCTTTCCCACGGTAATATCTTTTAAGTTCTTGATATAAAGAACTATTTTCTAGCAAGTATTCATTATAGTGAAAAATTCCTAGTATTTTCTGGCAGAAAGGTTGCATTATTGTGACTACAAGTGTAAACTAATAAATGTTAGGAGTCTACAAACGTAAACTTAGAATTCAATTAATGGAGGAAGCCAATTGAAGGATGCAAAGAATGTAACCATCACCGATTCTGAATGGATGGTTATGAAAGTAATTTGGACAATGGGACACGCGACTAGTCGTGAACTAATTGATACTATGAACGAATTAGAAGGCTGGTCAGCTTCAACAACCAAAACGCTACTTCACAGGTTGATTCAAAAACGGGCGGTTGCGCAGCATGGCGGCAGTCGACCATTCACGTATAAGCCGGTTGTTGGCGAGAAGGAATCAATGGCGGTAGCGGCAGATGATTTGTTTGACCATATGTGTGCGATGCGGGCTGGTTCAACAATTGCCGGCGTTATTCAGTCAAGGGAACTCTCACGGGCGGATATTGCTAACTTACAGGCGATTCTAGCTGAAAAGGCCAAAACAGCGCCCGAGGAAGTTCAGTGTAACTGTTTGCCAGGTGATCAAAAGTGTTAAGACTGTGGTGTTCTGTTTACTTTTAGGATTGCTGCACAAAAATCCCGAGCCCGGGGATTTCCACACAAGGAACTTATATTTAGGCTTCTAACCGCTTTGCTACGCACACTTATTTTTAGGAGGGTCGATAATCATGGAAAATAAAGAGGAACATATGAACATGAAAAACATGAGTGCTAAGAATATGGAAAATAATGAATCAAATATGAGTCATATGGATCACGATATGACCGAAACGGATCACAGCCAAATGAACATGAATCACGGTGATATGGATATGGCTGGGACCGACATGATGATGCACGGTGGCTCAATGATGCATATGGGGAATTTGAAAGTTAAATTTTGGGTCTCCGTTGTCTTAGCGATTCCAGTTTTACTGTTAGCACCAATCATGGGTTTAAACGTTTCCATCCTTAGTTTCAGTTCACCGCTAATTGTTGGCATTATCATCGTTTTGTTTGATACGGCACTTTACTTTTATGGCGGAATGCCCTTTTTAAAGGGGGCTAAAGCGGAAATTCAGAATAAATCTCCTGAAATGATGACGCTAGTAACCCTTGGAATTTCCGTTTCGTATTTCTACAGTTTGTACGCATTTATTGCCAACAACTTCTTGAACCCGGCAAATCCTGTAATGGATTTTTCGTTCGAACTTGCAACCCTGATTTTAATTATGCTTCTAGGACACTGGATTGAAATGAATGCATTGATGGGGGCTGGGAATGCATTACAAAAGATGGCGGCTCTGTTGCCTAAGACGGCCCATCTAGTTACAGATAATGGTGAAACAAAAGAAGTGCCAGTATCTGATTTAAAAGTTGGTCAAGCTTTCCAAGTGCGTTCAGGTGAGAGTATTCCAGCCGATGGTGTTATTACGGCTGGGGAGTCGACCGTGAATGAAGCACTGGTAACCGGTGAATCTGCTGCCGTTACCAAGAACGTTGGCGATAAGGTCATTGGTGGTACAATCAACAATAACGGGACGCTAACGGTTAAAATTAGTGGTACTGGTGACTCCGGCTATCTTTCTCAAGTAATGAAAATGGTTCGAAATGCCCAGCAGGCTAAATCTAAAGCAGAAGATAAAGCTGATTTAGTTGCCAAGTATCTATTTTACGCGGCACTTAGTGTTGGGATTATTGCTTTCTTTGCCTGGTTACCCCAGGGATTGGCGACTGCAATGACGATCATGGTGACCGTCTTCGTGATTGCTTGCCCGCATGCATTAGGATTAGCGATTCCATTAGTGGTTTCTCGTTCTACTACGATTGGCGCTCAAAATGGGCTATTAGTTCGAAATCGCCAAGCCATTGAAGCAAGTCAACATGTTAGCCACGTTCTCTTGGATAAAACTGGCACGTTAACAGAAGGTAAATTTACGGTGAATGCATTGATTCCAAATAATGGGATTGACGAAACAACGTTATTAAGCCGACTGGCCGCCCTTGAAAATAATTCGACTCATCCGCTGGCCCAAGCAATCATTGCTGAAGCCCAAGCGAAGGACATTGAAGTCGTTGCGGCTGAAAAGTCTCAAAATATTCCGGGTGTTGGTATTTCCGGTAATATTGATGGCACTGACTATATGATTGTTAATGGTAACTATTTAACGAAGCAAGGGATCAGGTTTGACAAAGCCGCTGCTGATAAATGGGCTGCTAAGGGTAATTCCGTCAGCTTCCTATTGCAGGGCACCCAAGTTCAAGGAATGGTTGCTGAAGGCGACACCATCAAAGCGAGTGCTATGGAATTAATTAGTGGTCTTCAGAGGCGAGGAATTACCCCCGTAATGCTCACTGGCGATAATCCAAAAGCCGCGGAACACGTTGCTAACTTACTAGGATTGACTGAATTCCATGCAGGCCTATTACCAGATGATAAGCAAAAGATTATTGCTGATTATCAAGCAAAGGGCAATCACGTCATCATGGTTGGTGACGGCGTAAATGATGCACCAAGTCTTTCCGCGGCCGATATTGGAATTGCAATTGGTGCCGGAACCGATGTTGCCATTGATTCCGCTGATGTTGTGTTGGTTAAATCAGAACCCAGCGATATTTTACATTTTCTTGATTTGGCTAAAATCACAAATCGGAAAATGGTTCAAAATCTCTGGTGGGGAGCAGGCTACAATATTGTCGCAATTCCACTCGCTGCCGGTGTGTTGTCATTTATGGGAATCACTCTAGACCCAGCCGTTGGTGCTGTGGCCATGGCGATGTCGTCAATTATCGTGGCAATTAATGCGATGGGATTGACTGGTAAAAAGATTAAAAACGTGTAATTAAGTGATGACAAAAACTTATTATAGAAACAAAGCAAAAGGAAGTGAAACTATGTCACAATGGATTCTGATAGCCCTTTTTCTTCTAGCACACCCACTCATGATGCTATTTATGCACAAGGGTATGCACGGTGGCTCTGGTAGTATGGGCTGCTGTGGAAACAACACTCAACAAAATTCCAATAATACTGAAAAGCCACGTAAAAAAGTCAATTAACTTGGGGGTATATATTATATAAAAATATTAACTGGTAGTCGCGGTGATGAGGTCCATGAACACCTTTACGAAAATGGTCAAAGACGGGTTGGTCATCGTATACTAAAGAAAAATACAGTGACAAACAACGGAGAATTTCACCCTGTACCTGGAAATATAGTTCTCATTCCCTTAAAAGGGACGGTGAAACTGACCACACCAGATCAAGAATGTACAATCAAAAATGGTCAACTTGCAATACTTGGACCAACTGATAGTTTTTACTTAACTGCAATTGATGATGTTGAATTTGTCGGTGTTGTTGATATTAAATAGCTCAAAAAGAGTGTCACATGGCACTCTTTTTTATATATGCTGGCTTCTCCATATTTACGACACATATGACTGTTTTAATAAAGTGTATTTCAAAAAAATAGAGGAGAAAGACCAGCTGGTAGTTTGGTCTTTTTTCTCTTGAAAAAAATGCATTCTAAATAGTTAATTCATTTTCTTGTGGTTAAGCTAACACTAGCCTGCCCCGCTCGGGTAGAGTTCTGCATGAGATGCGCTCGCTATGCAATAGCCCGTCGGAGGTTTTTCTAGCCGGATAATAGGCGCAGAAAAATAGCAGTTCTCCCAGTAGGAAGGGAGAACGCTACTACCTCGTAGAACCCACACTTTGCCTTGTAAAGTATAGTTGGTTATACTTACTTGGAAATAATCACCGAATTCCAGTTAGAAACTATTTTGTAACTACGTTTTGAGGAGGATAAAATGCGTTCTTACGTCCGGCATTACCCACTAGCGATAGCTAAATTAATGTGTCTGTGCTCCCCTAAAATCTGCTGATTTATTACTGACTAATACAGGAGGTTTTTATGGGACAGACAATCATATCTGCTATTGGTGTTTATATTTCCACCAGTATAGATTATTTAATTGTTTTGATTATTTTATTTGCACAGCTATCACAGAATAAACAGAAATGGCATATTTATGCTGGGCAATATCTAGGCACGGGCTTACTTGTAGGGGTGAGTTTAGTTGCTGCTTATGTCGTCAATTTCGTGCCTGAAGCATGGATGGTTGGATTGCTTGGTTTAATCCCTATCTATTTAGGGATTCGCTTTGCAATTGTTGGAGAAGGTGAGGAAGAAGAAGAAGAAGAGGAAGAAATTATTGAAAGATTAGAACAAAGTAAGGCAAATCAACTGTTTTGGACAGTTACATTGCTGACAATTGCGTCTGGCGGAGATAATTTAAGTATCTATATACCTTATTTTGCTTCGTTAGATTGGGCACAGACCCTCGTGGCGTTGCTTGTGTTTGCAATCGGCGTAATTATCTTTTGCGAGCTTAGTCGGGTGCTATCCTCTATTCCGTTAATATCCGAGACAATTGAAAAATACGAGCGAATCATTGTGCCCTTAGTATTCATTCCACTTGGACTATACATCATGTATGAAAATGGCACGATAGAGACTTTTCTAAACTTTATTTTATAGATAAAAAAGCCCCTTAAATGATATGACCCCCGAAATTAGTGTTCTAATTTCGGGGGTTATTTTCATGACTAAATACACTAAAGAAATCAAACTTGCTATCTACCACGAATGGGTAAATGATTACAGAAGAGGCACCTACCTTAGCCGGAAATATGGGATGGGGCGTGGAGGAATCCAGTATTTGGTGGGCTTGATTCAAAAACATGGTGAAGATATTCTGGATCGCCCTCAACAGAAATATACTGCTGATTTCAAGCTTGCTGCCATTGATAGAGTTCTGCTAGGCGGTGAAGCACTTAGACAGGTTTCTCTAGACTTAGGACTTGCAAAAACAGTCCGTCTTTTTATAGAAATTATAAAATTTGTACTTTAACTCGCATAAATCGTAAATATCTAATATAGGGATGCTGAGATCGCAATTCTAAGAACAAGTTTATTAAAGCTATTAATAATTAATCAAATAAGGTCACAGAAACACAAAAAATCTAGTTAGCAAAAAACTAACTAGATTTTTTAATATCTTTTACTCATTAGTAAGCAATAAAGTGATCAGAGTGTTCTTGGCGACCATCCTTGTTACGTTCTTGCCATGAAACTGAAAAACCAAAGTAAGTAGTTTCTGGGTGATCAATAGAGTTATAAGTCAACATGATTTGGGCATGACGAAGTTCAACTGTACTAAAGAGCATTCCAACTACATCATTGTAAACAGAACGTTGTAAAGTAGACTCTTTTGGAATATTTGAAGCTTATCTGTAAAATATTACAAATGTTACTTTTTTACAATAAATCTGTTGAAACGCTTGTCTAGACCTGATTTGCTGGATACAATGGAGGTGTTACATTAAGGAGGACACGTTTTATGAAGAAGAGACTTTTGACCAGTTTTGCTGCTGCCGCTATGCTTACTTCTGTAGCTGTGCCAGCAGTAAACACTACGATGATGAATCAGGCCTCAAGCCAACGAGTTTCTGCCGCTACCGCTGATCAAACTGCATTTTTAAATAAAGCTGCTAAACAAGCAGTTAAAGCAGCCAAAAAATATGGAACTTTGCCATCAGTGATGATTGCCCAAGCAATAACTGAGTCAGGCTGGGGTAAATCAGGGTTAGCCGTGAATGCCAACAACCTTTTTGGGATGAAGGCTGATAGTTCTTGGACTGGTGAAACTTATACTACCAAGACTAGAGAAGAAGACAAGAACGGTAAGAGTTACTATATTACTGCCGCATTTAGAAAGTATCCATCTTTTGAACAATCATTTGAAGATAATGGAAGCAAGTTGAGAAATGGTGTTTCTTGGGATCCATTGCGTTACAAGGGTACTTGGATTGAGAATGCTTCAACTTATGCATCAGCTACCAAGGCTTTGACTGGGACTTACGCTACCGATTCTAAGTATGATAGGGCTTTGAATAGTCATATTACTAGTTTGAATTTGACCAAATATGATCCTGTAACTATTAATACTACGAGAACTTATACTGCTGGTAAGGATAGTTCAACTTATAATTGGCCAACTGCTCCATCTGTTGCCAGTGCTATTGGCTCTGTTAAAGCTGGTGAAAAAGTAGTAGTTACCAAGACTATTACTTTCCATGATGGTTCAAGCAGAATGTATATTGATGGTCGCGGTTGGGTTAATGGCTCAGTTTTGGACAAGAGCAGTTCTGCAACTAAGGAACCAGTAACTCAGGCACCTAAGAATGTGAAGCCCGTTTCTAAGAACTTGATGCATAATGCCTATGTTTATGACCAAAACGGTAAGAAGTTAAAGGGCAAGATGTTCAAGACCAGTGATGAAAATGGTGGCAAGTGGATCAACACTTACGGTACCAAGACAATCAAGGGTAAGACTTACTATCGTGTCGGTGAAAATGAATACATTGCAGCTGGCAATATTGATGGTACTTTGAAGTTCTTGAAGAAAACTTCCTATGTTTATAATCAATATGGCAACCGCGATAACAATTTGAAGCACAAAAAGCATAGCCAAATTGCCACTTATGGTAGTGCAGTAACAATTAATGGTAAGAAATACTATCGAGTAGGTATTCGTCAATACATTAAGAAATCAAACTTCATGTAGTTAAGGAAAGAATTTCATTGTGAAAGTACGCAAATTTTTGATTGCCTTAATTGCATTTTTCGGCGTAATTGGTGTAATGTCAACTAACCAAGTCGACGCCGCTTCAATTAACAGTTTGGCTAAGAAGTACCAATATAGTGGGGTTACCTATTTATACAAAATGCTCAAACTAGAGGGGATAAAGTACAATGAATTCCCTGGTGTTGAGTATCAAAATGGCAAACCAGAAGGGATTGTAGTTCATGAAACTGATGATCCCGGTGCGACTGCTCACGATGAAGCAATTTACTTTAACCGTGAATGGAATAAGATTAATGCTTACGTAAATGCTTTTGTTGATAGCAAGCAAATTATCCAAATGTGTTCTCCTAACGTTGGTACTTGGGGTGCAGGGCAACAAGCTAATAACCGCTTTATTCAAATAGAACTATGTGAAGAAAGCAGTCGTGATGCCTTTGCTAAGTCAGTTAATAATGATGCAATTTATATTGCTAAGTTGTTGCACCGCTATGATCTAAAGCCAGATAATGCTTGCGATGATGGTGATGGTACAATTTGGTCGCACAAGGCAGTTAGCACCTTTTTAGGTGGGACTGATCACGTTGACCCTGATGGTTACTTTGCCAAATGGGGTTATGATATGGATCAATTTTATTCTTTAATAAAGTATTACTACGACTTACAAAAGAAGAATGAAAATACTAACAGTAAAGATCCAAACAAGATTAAGGACGAAGTATCAGCAGAAGTTCAAGGCGCAGTAACTTTAGGCCATGATGCTTATGTTTACGACAAGAACGGCAAGAAGACCAAGACCTTGAAGTTAGCTGGTAGTCCAGTAACTGTTTTAGGTTACAAGTTGATCAATAATAAGAAATACTACCAGATTGGTAAGAATCAATATGTAGTAGCTACTAATATTGACGCGACAGTTAGAACTGCAAAGAAGAATACTTACTTGCGGACACGCTTAGGCCGAATTCAAAAAGATAATTTGGTCAGAAAAGGCAGCCGAGTGATGACTTACGGTAGTAAGATCACCATTAACAATCAAAAGTATTATGCTTTGAATGCTACGCAATATGTATTAGCAAGCGATATTAGATAGAAAAAGATACGTCTTAAACCACAATTAATGGGAATTAAGGCGTATTTTTTGTATAATTCTTGTGTTGAATGTGAAAAGGGGAGAGTATATGGCGCAATTATCACTATTTTTAGTCGTCTTATTGGCGCTCGTGATTCCAATTTTTATGGCGCGTTTTAAAATTAGTACCGTGCCAACCGCAATTGCGGAAATTATTGTGGGAATTATTGTCGGTTCGAGCGGCTTTAACATTGTGGTTTCGACACATGATTTGACGTTTTTATCGAACCTCGGCGTAACTTTGCTGATGTTTTTATCAGGGATGGAAATTAACTTCGATCTCTTGCAACGGAAAAATAATCCGAAAGCTAAGTCACAAGCAGGAAAAACAGTTGATCCTTTGCCTACTGCTTTAACTGCTTTTGCCGGCATTGTGATTATGGCCTTTATTTTAGCTTATGTTTTGAAGCTAATTAGCTTATTTAGCAATATTGTTTTAGCAGCGATTATTTTTATGACTGTTGCTTTAGGGGTTGTTATTGCTACCTTGAAAGAAAAAGATATCCTTGGGCGGCCGATCGGACAGACGGTCTTACTGACTGCCGTGTTAGGTGAAGTAATTCCGCTGCTTTTGTTAACGATTTATGCTTCAGTTAATGGGGGCAACGCAGAGCAATTATGGCTGATTATCCTACTTTTTGTAGCGGCAATCTTTCTTTTGCGTCGTTTCAAGCAGCCATATCTTTGGTTTAGCAAAGTAACCAAGGCTACGACCCAATTGGATATTCGCTTGGCCTTCTTCTTAATTTTTGCTTTAGTTACAGTAGCCGAACGAGTTGGTGCCGAAAACATCTTAGGTGCATTCTTAGCCGGAATGGTTATGAAGTTGTTAGAGCCTAGTGAAGCTACTAAAGATAAGTTAACTTCCATTGGTTATGGTTTCTTTATTCCAATTTTCTTCATTATGACTGGAGTGGGCTTGAACTTAAAGTCATTATTTGCTCATCCATCATCATTGATGCTGTTGCCAGTTTTGGTTATCTTCTTGTTCTTGGCTAAAGCTCCAGTCGTCTTAATCTATATGCGTTACTTTGAGAAAAAGAATGCTTTTGCTGGTGGTTTTTTAACGGCAACGACGATTACGATTGTTTTGCCAACCTTGCAAGTTGCGCGTAAATTGCATGCAATTACTTCGACTCAATCTGACGTCTTTATCTTAGCAGCAGTAATTGTCTGCATTGTTAGTCCAATTGTCTTTAATTCTAACTTTGTTTTATCACCAGAAGATCGGATCAAAGAAACAGTTACTATCGTGGGTGCCAATGCCTTTACGGTACCAGTTGCTCATGATTTACATGATAATTGGTACTCAATCAAGATGTTTACTGATCAAAAGGACCAATACGAGACTTATGATAGCCGAGTTAAAGGCTTAACTTTGCTCAATAATTTGGATAATCAAAGTCTAGAACATAGCAGCGCCTTTGATTGTGATATTTTTGTCGCAGCAGGGCATCATGATCAAGAAAATGCACGCATGGCAGAATATGCCAAAGACTTAGGTGTTAAACGGGCAATTGCGCGGATGAATGAAGTAGACAGTGATACTTTATCGCACTGTCAAGAAGCAGGCGTGGAAGTATTTAACTTTACTAATGTGCGTTCAGCTTTAATGCGGGCCTTGATTGAATCACCAACGGTCTACAAGATTATGACTGATACCAATAACGTTTTGTACTCAGTAAAGGTGAAGAATACGCGTTATACTGGGCGACCACTTAGTGATTTGGAATTTGTTGACAAGATCACGGTTAGTCGAATTCGCCGTGGCAATGAATGGTTGATTCCGCATGGTTGGACTGTAATTGAACCAAATGATATTTTGATCTTTTCCGGGGCCTTTAAGGATGCGGATCAAGTAAAGAAATTATTGAGTCATCAAAATTAACCAAAAAAACTAGTTGCAAATTTTGCAGCTAGTTTTTTACTATCTTAATGATTTTGTCCTTCTACGGCTTTTATATCACTTTGACCATCACGCTCAACAATTGCGCCAATTGCTGCGGTTAGGCCTTTAACAATATCAGCTAGTGCCATCGAAGGCTGATTTGGCCTGGTGATAACCTGTTCTGGCAAAAATGGAATATGAATGAAGCCAGCTTTAAGCTTAGGAAATTCTTTTGTGCGCATGTACTGCACTTGGTAAAAAATATGGTTGCAGACATAGGTGCCAGCTGTGTTAGAAACTATTGCTGGTAAACCTGCCGCCCGAATTGCCTTGGCCATGGCCTTGATCGGCAGTTGTGTGAAGTAGGCGGTGTCCCCATCTGGTTGAATCGGTTCATCTAGTGGTTGATAGCCATCATTATCAGGGATGCGGCCATCGTTAATGTTGATGGCTACACGCTCAGGAGTTAGGGCGGACCGACCGCCAGCTTGACCAACATTGAGTACGTAGTCAGGTTGCTCTTTTACGATTGCTTGATGCACGACTTGGGCTGATTTATTAAAAACTGTAGGGATTTCTAATTTAATAATTTTTGCTCCCTTGATGGTATCAGGCAATTTTTTGACTGCCTCAATGGCAGGATTAATCTTATCGCTGCCAAAAGGATCAAAACCAGTTACTAGAATTTTCATTGTTTGTCTCCATTTAGAAAATTTTGAGAATAGTTAAATCATTGAATTTCTTGCTTTGGTCAAAATTTGCATTGTCTCTAAAGTATTCACGAAAGCTAAGTCAGCTTTTTGGGTATCATGTTGGTTGATCATTTGAGCAAAGGCATTAAACTCAGCCGCCATACGGTGAGGATATTTGTTTAAGCTGTAACGCTTAGGCTTTTCATTGCGCATCTCAACTGTGAAATTATCGAGCGTTCCCGTTGAACCGTCAAAGTAGATGCTGCCTTTTTCACCTTCAATAAAGGAACGTGGTGTTACGTAGCTATCTTTGGCCGCAGTGAGGGATGCTTGCTTATCAGGGTAAGAAAGATGAAGAATCCCAGAAGTATCAACGCCTTTTTGCATATTTGCATAATATTGAACTTGATCAGGCAAGCCAAACAACGCAGCTACTAAGTGAATATTGTAGATATTCAAGTCCATCAAGGCGCCACCATCTTTTTTAGGGTCAAAAACTGGGGCAATTTTACCAGTCAAGAAGGCATCATAACGGCTGGAATATTGCGTATAATTCAGATTAATGATGTGGATTGGGGCGATCTTAGCGATTTCTGCTTTAATCTGTTTGAAGTTCTCTAAATAAAGGTTAGTAATGGCTTCAGCAATGATTAAGTCTTTTTCGTCAGCGAGCTTTTTTAGTTCTTCAGCTTCGGCAGTGCTTTGGACAAAAGGTTTTTCACAGATGACATTTTTGCCATGTTCAAGCGCAGCTTTAGCAACTTCGTAATGAAGAAAGTTGGGTACAGCCACATAAACTGTGTCAACTCCAGGGTCGGCTAGCAATTCATCATTGTCGGTGTAAGTGCGGGCAATGTGATATTGCTGGGCTAAATCTTGCGCAATTTTTTCACTACGTTTAGTTGATGAAATGGCCGTAATCGTCATGTTTTTTATTTGGTCAGCGGTTGTTAAAAAATCGTGGACGATCATGCCGCTGCCGATAATTCCTAATTTCATTTTTGACCTACTTCTTTTTAGTATTAGTAGTTGGCAAATCTTTGGCGTTGGTTGCGGAAGTTGGGACTTTCAAGAAGTCGTGGCTGCCGAAGTTGCCGTAACTTTGACCAACCTTAACGTGCATTAATTTGCCTAGTTTTAAGTTAACAAAGACATTAAAGGTGGATAGTTTATCATCCTTAACAACAGCCTTTACATTCATTGATTGGTATTTGCCCAATTTTTGAATTTGCTTGAAAACCTTAGCTTGATTGGTGCTTTGTGCAGTAGTGTTAAAAATTGGTGCTGCCGCCTTTTTCATTAAAGCTTGATCAGTACTTTTAGCAGTTAAAGTGTAAGTATAAACACCATCTTTTTTGCTTTTCTTCATCTTATAAGCTGAAACTAACTGATCACTTGGGTTGGTAATCATGTGATTATTCATAATTGCATCAGTTAATTCAGCGTAATTGTGGCCAGTAAGTTTTTCAAGATCAGCCTTATACCAAGTGCTTTGCCCATTGATGTAAACATTATTGAGGTTAACCCATTCTTCATTGGAACTGGTTTTACCTTTATTGGTTGTTTGGTTAGTGATATGGTAAACCGTGTTTTTCCCACCAAAGGTAGTATTGGCTAAAGCTACTTGACTTGAAGTATCTGTTCCCAAGGTAACTGATTGAATAACTTGTCCAGATTGAAAGCCTTTCTTCATCTTTTGCACCACTTGAGTCTTGGTTAAAGCTGGCGCAGCTTTCTTTTCTTGTTTACTACAGCCCCCTAATAAAAAGAGGGCGGCGAAGGATAAGCCGATAATTGTTTTCTTTAATTTCATTTGCATTTCTCCTGTATGTTTCAATTAATTCTATTATAACTAAAAAATCTGCTTCTTATTGACGAAGCAGATTATTCTTTAATTTTATTTTGTATTAAGCTTGCCTAAATCAACGGCTGACTTCTTAACTGAAGCGGGTACAGTTAACTTTTTAACTTGGTTAATTTGATCAATTTGCATGGTGAAGTTCTTCTTTTGACCGTCGTCTTTGTAGGTCGAGTCAATATTAACCTTTTTGATATGATAGTTTTGATCAACGTTAATTTGGATATCATTTTTGATCGGCTTCACATTATCAAGATCAATCCCGATTAAAGCAGTGAAAGCCGAGTCAGAAATAATGGCATTCCAAATTTTCTTGTTGTTTCCTTTATAAATAAGCAGGTAATCTTTGCCGTTTTGCTTTACCTTAAAGGATTTAGCAGTAGGGATAAAAGGCATGAGCAAGCTGCCGTTTAAGCTATCGGTGATGGCGCCGTAAGCACTAGTTTTAGATAATTTAGTCTTGAACCAGTGTTGTGAGTTGGTACCCTTCATTTTGATGTAATTGTTTTTGCCTTCAATCCACATTTGATAGTGGTTAGAATTGCTAGAAACATTGGCATAAATGACAGTTGGCTTTTTAGTGTATTGTGCTTCAGCTTTTTGTTGCGTTTTTTGATTAGCTGATTCATTCCAAGAAGCGTGCATTGAATTAAAATTATCTTTTTCTGCCTTGGTTAAAATAGTTTTAGCAGTAGGTAAATTAGCTGTTTTGTTTGAATCTGTTTTAGAGCAAGCTGTTAAAAAGAGTAGTGCTAATAAAACGGTAATGATAATATTTTGGTGTTTAAATTTCATACATAACTTTCTTTCATTAAATTTTTTCTTCTAGTATAGCAAGAATAACGTTACAAAATTGAAAAAACACGATTTTTTTAGTCTTAACTCTATGAAAAAATTTGTGAAATGTGTAAAATATGGATGAAACATTGAATTTTAAAAGGAGATATTTCATGTCAAAATTAGTTTTAATCCGTCACGGTCAAAGTGAATGGAACCTTTCAAACCAATTTACTGGTTGGGTTGACGTTAACCTTTCAGAAAAAGGTGTTGAAGAAGCTAAGAAGGCTGGCCGTTTAATCAAGGAACACGGTCTTGAATTTGACCAAGCTTACACTTCATTATTAACTCGTGCTATCAAGACTTTGCACTTTGCACTTGAAGAAAGTGGCCAACTTTGGATTCCAGAAACTAAGACCTGGAGACTTAACGAACGTCACTACGGTGCTTTACAAGGCTTGAACAAGAAGGCTACTGCTGAAAAGTACGGCGATGAACAAGTTCACATTTGGCGTCGCTCATACGATGTTTTGCCACCAGCTATTGATGATGACAACGAATTCAGTCAAGCACATGACCGTCGTTACGCAAACTTGGACCCACACATCGTTCCTAAGGCTGAAAACTTACACGTATGTCTTGATCGTGTAATGCCATTCTGGGAAGACCACATTGCTCCAGATTTACTTGACGGCAAGAACGTAATTATCGCAGCTCACGGTAACTCACTTCGTGCTTTGACTAAGTACATCGAAAACATTTCTGATGAAGACATTATGAACTTGGAAATGAAGACCGGTGAACCAGTTGTTTACACATTCGACGAAAACTTGGATGTTGTTAACAAGGAAAAGTTGGACGACTAATTTATTAAGTAGTTATTCACACAAATAGAACTTCGGCGTAAGTCGGAGTTTTTTTATGCACCAAAAAAGGCATCACCGTTAAGGGATGCCTTCTTTGTATCAACTTGCTCCAAAAACTATAATTATTTCTTTGATTTCATAATTTTTTTGGAACAACTTCATTATATTATAAATAAAGAAAGATCGCCATTTTTTCTAAGAAAGTGGTGAAAATTGACAGTTGTATATGATAAGTGCTATTTTGAGTTACAGGAGTGTAGAAATTGGGAGAAAAATATGCAAACAATCGATAATTCTCTCTTTCAAGTCTCTGTCGATGAGAATGGGGCCCGGATGGCACATCTGGTGTCTTTAACAGATCAATTTAATTATCTCGGCGAGCAAGAAAGTGAAGAAGGTATGGCACTTGCTTTTCCAGTAATGGATCAAGCCGATAATTTGGCTAACAAGTTGCCTTGGACCGTTGTTGACAAAGGTGATACTCGCGTAAGTCTAACTTTAATTGATACGCCGGAGAGCTATAAGAGTTTTCCATATCATTTTGAAGTAATGACTACTTATGCTTTGGAGGGTAATCAAGTCAACATATCCTTTTATTTGAAAAATTCTTCAAATAAGGAACTGCCATTTTCTTTGGGCTTTATCTTACCAACTTCTTGGCAAAGTGAAAGCCAGGTCAATAAGATTAGTTTGACTGGCAAAGAACATGGCATTGATCTTACTTCAACTGATTTTAAGTTGAGTGCAAAAGAAGGAAGCGTTACAGCTTTTACGGATAAAATTGAATTAGAGGCAAAAAGTAGCCATAATTTTGCGTTAAGCTTGACTTTGAAGTAAAAATTAGTAACGATTTTAATAAGATATACTAAGCAAGTCAGCGATGATTTGCTTTTTTTGTTATAATACATTCAATGTGAATTTACATCATAATAGGTATATTTTATGAAAGATAGAAAACAAAGATCTAATCACTCGCATAATAGTCGGGTAGACACACACAGTTATAAAAATCGTCATATTTGGGTCTGGGTTATTAGTATCGTAGCCTTGCTTGCGGTTGCTGGAGCGGCGTACTTTGCCTCAGTTTATTTCCGTACTAAGTCAGCGGTTGATAAGACCTATGATCCTAAGACTGCAGTGAAAACTACAGGTGAATTTGATGGAAAGAAGAAGTTCGCTGTTTTACTGATGGGGACTGATACAGGTGCCCTTGATCGAACTGAAAAGCGCGGCCGGACTGATACCATGATTTTAGCTGTAGTTAACCCTGCTAAGAAGCGTTACACATTGGTCTCAACACCGCGTGATACGATGGCACAGATGGTTGGAAGCGAGAGCTTCAAGACAGAAAAGATTAACGCCGCTTATGAATTAGGCGGGGCTAAGATGTCAATGGATTCAGTTTCTAAGTTAATCAATGTGCCAATCAAGTATTATGCCGTGGTTAACATGGGTGGAATCATGAAGATGATTCGCTATGTTGGCGGAATTAATATTAGACCAACGCTTAGCTTTGAATATGGCGGTTATATTTTTAAAAAGGGCAAGCTGACCCATATGGGTGGTGCAGGTGCGCTAGCATATTCTAGAATGCGTTATGATGATCCGCGTGGAGATTATGGTCGTCAAGAACGACAGCGGCAGGTAATTACCACCTTGATCAAGAAGGCAGTTTCAATTAGTTCATTATCAAATCTGGATTCAATTTTGACTTCTGTGTCAAGCAATGTTCGGACTAACTTGCCATTTAGTGCGATGCAGCAGATTGCGATGAATTATCGTAGTTGTGCCAATTCGTCATCTAGTGATTATCTACATGGTTACAATGCAATGATCGACGATGCGGCTTATCAAGTACAGCCAACTAGTGAATTGCAACGGATTTCTAACCTGGTGCGCAAAGAATTAGGTTTACCTAAGGAAACGATTTCAAATAATGAAACTTTCCAAAACGAAAAGAATATTGCAAATGGCTTTAGCTTTAAGAGCGAAAAAACGCAGCACTATCATATCTATGATTACACCGAAGAAGGTGATAATTAATGGCGCGCATTTGGGCTACTCTGATTGGCTACATTTTTGGAAATTTCTTAACGGCGATGATCGTTGGCAAAATCTTTTTAAAAATAAATCCTACTGAATACGGTTCACATAATCCAGGAACGGCTAACATGGGTGCTGTTTTTGGTAAAAAATGGGGTATTTTAACCTGTTTAGGCGATTTGCTTAAAAGTTTAATTGCCTTGTTTATTGTATATTTTGCTTTTCCAGCTCATATTAATATTGCTTATACAGGGCTAGGCCTGATCTTAGGACATTGTTTTCCAATCTGGGATCATTTTCGAGGTGGCAAAGGAGTTGCGGTTGCAGCTCAGGTAGCAGTTTTTTATAATTGGAAAGTTGGCTTTGCTACTTTATTAGTGGCTTTGGTATTAACAGCAATTATGCAAAATTTGACGATTCCGCCTTTAGTGTTTATGCTTTTATTCAGTATAAATACATTCTTGCATAATCAAGAAGCAGGATTTGTTTTTATCGTGATTACTTTGATCATGTGCTTTAAGTTCTGGCATGATATCGTAGACTTTTTCACCGGTCATGGCAAAAAGGTGGATATTCTGCTTTCAATTAAAAAGAAGCTAGGGATCATTAAGTAATGACAGAAATTTTTAGTGAGGACACAGACTAGAGAAAATGAGTGAGATTAACAAGAAAAAATCACTAAATGCTCTTCAAATCATTTGTTTGATTGTTGCAGCATTTTTCATGCTAGTGCAGATGTATTCTTGGGGGAGCACTTTTGGTAGATTACCATTAAGTACCCTAATGAGATTTATTCCAGGACTACTTGGTCACAGTACGATGGTACTAGTACCAATGGTCTTTGGTGCTGTTTATAGCAAAAGAAAGGTTCATCCAACTGAAGCCTTTAAGTTTTGGATTATAGCGGTTGTTACACTAGTGCTTTTATACTTGGTGAACTTCTTTAAACGACCAGGTACCTTTAATATGTGGAAGCTCTGGGGAGTATTTTTCCCAGTTTTGACTAGTACATCAGTATTGTTGGCTGGCTTGATTTTTAGTATGCTAGTTCAACCATACTTGTATGAATTACAACATCGCATTACTACTAAGCAAAATGTATTATTGCTTAGCGCATTAACTTTGACTGGTTTTGCGACTAGTGCAGGTACAATGATCTTTAACAAGTCAATTTATGGCATTTATTTGATCTTGTACTTTGCTTGGGGGATGTTTTTAGCTAACGTTAAAATTCCTAAAAAGGTCTTTGGCTGGTCAATTGCAGCTGGAGTAATGTCTTTCTTCGTAATGTTTATCGGTGTTCCCGGATTTAATGGGGTTTACTGGTACCAACGATTATCTGGTCGAAGTGGCGTTTATTCCTGGAATCCTAAATTTTTAAGTAATATTGCTTCACCATTTTTGTTCTTAATGGTTTTAGCAGCTTTCTTAATCTTTAGAAAAGTGATCGTTAGCTACAGTGCTAAGCAGATGCACTTCTTTATTCCAGTAATTATTTTTATGGACGCTCCAATTATTGGTGGTTTTGTTAAATCGTTCCGCTTTACCAATAGCGCTGGATTTAACAAGTTCTTGATGATTGTCATCATGATGCTAGCTGCCTGGGGCTTAAGCTGGCTATATGAGCGCTATTTATTCAAGGTGAAGCCGGTTAAACGGACGGTTGCTTTTTTCAAGCAACATAATAACTTAGCAGAAATTGTTGAAGATGCTTGGACTAACTTCACTGCTTGGATAGTTGAAAATCGAGTACGACTACTTACATGGGGCTGGTTCTATGTATTAAGTTTTGCTTCATTTTTAATTGAATCAGATAATCTGCGGATCCAAATTACGACTGCAACTGATATCAATGCCGTAATTTTCTTGCTCGGGACTAGATTCTTCGCTATTATTTTGACAGCAATCTTCCTTGATGCAATGTTTGCAATTTTCTACTTCATTACTACGCGTTACTGGACTTCAACAGTTTTAGTAACTGTAATTACAATTGGTTGGGCTATTGCTAACAAGATTAAATTAGATCTTCGTGGGGAACCAATTTATCCAACTGAATTAGACGAAATTGTTAACTGGAAGACCTTGATGCCAATGGTCGGCCAACAAAAGATAATTATGATCGCTATTGCCTTAGTAATTATCATTGCATTGACTGTCTTTCTTGAAATTAAGTTTCCAATTAAGAAAAAGGGCTCATGGAAACGCCGTGGTATTTGGGCATTGTTGAGTTTGCTTTTGTTCATGACACCAGTGCGCTTTAACCACGATGGCGGAATTATTTATCACATTAACCGTGGCTTTGATAATAAGCAATCGTTTAGAAACCCTGAACGTGATATTCAAATTAACGGTCCATTATTGAACTTCTTGAATTACTTTGACCTGCAGATTATGAATAAGCCAACTAACTATTCAAAATCTACAATTCAACATTTGAATGAGAAGTACAGCAAGATCGCTAATGAAATTAACAAAACAAGAAAGAATACTTTAAAGGATCAAACTATTGTCTACAACTTGAGTGAAAGTTTTGTTGATCCATATACTTTCCCAACAATTAAGATTGATCCAAAAACTTCAAACCCAGTTAAGTTTATCCAATCAATGAAGAAACGTGCCACATACGGTAGCATGCTTAGTGCCGGTTACGGTGGTGGTACTGCAAACATGGAATGGGAAACTTTGACCGGATTCAACATGGGTATGTTCAAGTCAACCTTGACTCCATATGTACAAATCGTACCAAACTACGACTTCTACCCAACCATTGGTATGGACTTCAACTACAAGTCAGCTGTTCACCCATTCATTGGTACTTACTACTCAAGAGTAGAAGACTACAAGAGATTTAAGTTTAACAAGTTCGTTTACCTTGGTTCTAAATACAAGATCATTGATCAAAAGAAACTTGGTAAGAGTACTTACAACTCTGACTTCACTGCTTATGCTAACGGTTTGAGACAAATCAACAGCATGAAGGGTGGTCAATTTATTAACTTGATCTCAATTCAAAACCACATGCCTTACAACAACTGGTATCCAAACAATGAATACATGGGCAAGGTATCTGGTGAACTCTTCAACACTGCCGCTGTTCGTGAGCAAATGGCAACTTACATCAAGGGTACGCAATACACCGACCAAGCTGTTAAGAAGTTTATTGGTCAAATTGATAAGATCAAGAAGCCAATTACCATTGTCTTCTACGGTGACCACTACCCAAGTATCTTGTCACAAAACTACACTGGCAAATATCCTGTTCAAATGCACTCAACTCGTTACTTCATTTACTCAAACAAGTACGCAAGACAACACGGTGCTAAGAACAAGTTGACTCACAACACTAACTTCGTCAACACTAGTGACTTCACTGCTATGATGCTTGAACAAACTAACACTAAGGTAACTCCTTACCAAGCACTTTTGACTGAAGTTCACGAGAAGCTTCCTGCAATTACCATTAACTTTAATGGTGACAAAGGCTTCCAATTGGTTGACCAAAAGGGTCACTTTGTAGATCCTAAGAAGTTGACTTCAGAACAACAAGCTATATTGAACGATTACGAAATGGTTCAATATGATATGACCGCTGGTCAAGCTTATGGCCTAAAAGCTAAGGGCTTTTACAAGATCGGTGACTAGCTAGAAGAAAGCTTGAGAGAAATCTCAGGCTTTTTTGTGGCAAAAAGAGTTGACGAAAGATGGTCTTCACGTTAAGATATCCTTATCTAAGTAGCAAATCAGCTCAGCGTTCAGAGAACTAGCGGTGTGGTGTGAGCTAGGCAGGCTGATTTTGACGAAGTACTAATGGGGTAGTTTCCATAAAGACTATTAAGAGGCGCGATACGCGCAAACGTGGGTGGTACCACGGCTAATAATGTAATTTAGTCGTCCCTTGGTCTTTTGACCAGGGGACGTTTTTTATTGGAGGAAAAACTATGGCAAAATTTGATATTTTGGAAGATTTAAAATGGCGTGGTGCCATTAATCAAGAAACTGATGAGGAAGGTTTGAGAAAGTACTTAGCAGAACATGACGATTTGGCATTGTACTGTGGTACTGACCCAACTGGTGATTCCCTTCACATTGGACACCTTATTCCATTCATGATCTTGAAGAGATTCCAAATGGCGGGCTACCATCCAGTAATTTTAATTGGTGGTGGTACTGGTGCGATTGGTGACCCATCAGGCCGTAAGACTGAACGTACTTTACAAACTGCGGAACAAGTTAAGCACAATGAAGAAAGCTTAACTAATCAAATGAAGAAGTTATTTGGTACTGAAAATTTTGAAATTAGAAACAATGCTGAATGGCTAAGCAAGCTTAACTTGATCGACTTCTTGCGTGATTATGGCAAGTTCTTCCAAGTTAACAATATGATTAACAAGGATGTTGTAGCTAGCCGTCTTGAAAATGGTATTTCATTTACTGAATTTACTTATCAAATTTTGCAAGCAATTGACTTCTACCACTTGAATAAAGATGATGGTGTTCAACTTCAAATTGGTGGTAGTGATCAATGGGGCAACATTACTGCTGGTATTGATTTAATCCATAAGCTTGAAGGTGCAGATCGTCCAGCCTTTGGTTTAACTATTCCATTGATGCTTAAGGCTGATGGTACTAAGTTTGGTAAATCTGCTGGTGGTGCTGTTTGGCTTGATCCAGAAAAGACTAGTCCTTATGAATTTTACCAATTCTGGATTAATCAAGATGACCGTGATGTGGTTAAATACTTGAAGTACTTCACTTTCCTTAGCCGTGAAGAAATCGAAGATTTAGCTGAAAAGACTGAGAAAGAACCTTGGAAACGTGCTGCACAAAAGAAGCTAGCTGAAGAAGTTACCAAGTTTGTTCATGGCGAAGCAGGTCTTGAAGAAGCTAAAATGATTACTGATGCCTTGTTCTCGGGCAATATCAAGAACTTATCAGTTGCTCAAATTGAACAAGGTTTGAAGAATGCTCCAAGTGCGGAAGCTGGCAATGAAAAGAAGAATATTGTTGATTTCTTAGTTGACACTAAGATTGAACCTTCTAAACGTCAAGCTCGTGAAGATGTAAAGAATGGTGCCATTTATGTTAATGGCGATCGTGAGCAAAGTACTGATTTCGAAGTTGATCCATCAAGTGACTTTGATGGTAAGTACGTTATTATTCGTAAAGGAAAGAGAAAGTATACTTTAGTTACAATTAAATAATTAAATATATGATTTTAACATTTTATATATAAAAATAGAGGAGACTGTAAAATAGTTTGTGTAAGGATGAATGATTCCTTAAATTTATTTCTTTAAACATTAGAAAAAGGAGTTCCTTTCTCGTATGATTGGTTTGAACAAAAAAAAACATACAGAAAGAAGAACTCCTTCATGAATGATTTTACCAAAGATTTTGCTCAAG
>NZ_PCYV01000020.1:0-36877 GCF_002553785.1 Lactobacillus sp. UMNPBX15 | reverse complement strand
ATACGAGAAAGGAACTCCTTTTTCTAATGTTTAAAGAAATAAATTTAAGGAATCATTCATCCTTACACAAACTATTTTACAGTCTCTGAATTACCAACAAGCAAACCAATTTTTGGAAAATTATGACAAAATTACTATTAAAAATATGTGTTATATGATATATTATAAGTAGATAAAGTAAGCGCTTACTTTTAAAAGACATAGAAATGAGGTGTTGTTGTGATATTGATTAAAGAAACCCTTGTTTTTTCTTTTGATATATATAAAAATACCACATATTTAGAGACACCTATCAAGCTAGGAGTCATGCGTAACGGCGCTTGATTCGTGTCATAAATAAAAAATGAGGGTTACATTTTGTAACTCTTATTTTTGTTCTTAAAATACAAAAGAAAATCAGTACAAAACACGGAGTTTGTACTGATTTTTAATATTCTAAAGGTTAATTATTTAACCCAATCGCGGACTTCACTATCATCACGTGCAACACCAACAACATTCAGACCATTAGCCCATTCTTTAAAGTGACTGACATAAGCCTTATGGTTAGTGCCTGCTGAGGTAAAGAATGATGCAACTTCACCACGGTAGTTTTTCATCTTTTCAAGTAATGGCTTAATTGGAGTTGCAGGATAGCCTGACCAAACAGGGCTACCGACTAAAATCAAATCATAATTATTAAAATCGATATCATCCATTTGAATTTCAGGATAAGGAACCTTACCTTGAATTTGATCTAGAGCAATATCGTTGGTCTTGTACATATCTGAATCAAAAGCGTCAGGAGCAACAGTTACTTCTTTCAAATCACTATTTTCAACTTCACCGTTAATCTTTTTAGCCATGTTCTTGGTATTGCCTTCCCAAGAATAATAGATAATTAATGTTTTTTTAGCCATAAATTTAGTCCTTCTTTCATTTACATTTATTGTAATAAAAAAAGACCGGTTTGACCAATATTTTAATATTATTATTTTAGCTATTTTCCTTTTCTTTTGATTATTTCCATCATAGCCTGACCATACTTTTTCATCTTCGCTTGCCCTACACCACTTACCTCTAAAAATTCACTTTCATTTTGTGGTTTAATTTGTGCCATATCGTGCAAAGAGCGATCTGAAAAAATCATAAATGCTGGTACTTTTTGCTGCTTAGCTAATTCCAAACGCTTTTGTCTTAAAGCTTCAAATAAAATATCACTTTCTTCACCAGCATGAGTAGTAGTTACTGAAATCTTAGCAATTCGCCGTTTGACTACAGTTTTGCCATCTAGTACATCCCACCCATGATTAGTTACATGCACTAGTGGATATTTGCTACCTTCAACTTCTAGATAACCTGAAGCAATTAAATAGTCAATCAAGCTTATAGCATCTTTTTGCTTCATTCTTAGAGAGCCAAAAGACTTATATTGTGTAGCATTCATTTCTTGCATGCGCTGATTTTTTGAGCCAATCAAACATTGAGCAACTATCGTTTTTCCAAAGCGACCATCTAGTTCATAAACCATACTAATCACTTTTTGAGCATCAATGGTAATGTCAGTCAATTCATCCTGATTTAGACAATTTGAGCATTTGCCACATGGCGGACAATCTTGACCAAAATAACGGACGATAAATTGCTGCAAACATTCACCAGTATTAGCATAATCAGTAATTGTTTGCAACTTACGATATTGCAGTTCTCGATATTTATCATCCGCATCTGATTCATCAATAAAGTAGCGATATTGACGCAAGTCACCAGGATGATAGATTAAAATCGCTTCGCTTTCTTCCCCATCACGGCCTGCCCGACCTGCTTCTTGATAGTAACTTTCCATATTACGGGCACTTGAGGCATGAATCACAAATCTGACATTACTTTTATCGATCCCCATTCCAAAAGCATTAGTTGCTACAATTACTTGAAATTCATCAAATTGAAAAGCTTCTTGTACTTGACTTCGTTCTGAAGAATCCATTCCACCATGATAAGCACCAACAGAGATTCCTTTCTTAGCCAAATAATCTGTCAAACTTTCAACTTTTTTACGTGTATTAGTGTAAATAATCCCCGCTTTATCCTGATGTGCCTTAATATATTCTGAAATATATAATGGAGTATTTTGTGGTGAGTTGACCACTTTAAACGATATATTAGGGCGAGCAAAAGAGGTAACAATCATATTCTCCTTGGGAATATTCAATTGTTCACAAATATCATCTTGAACCGCAGGCGTGGCTGTCGCTGTTAAAGCTAATATATTTGGTCTGCTTTTTAGTGAATTGATTCCATCTAATAATTGACGATAAGCAGGTCGAAAATCATGTCCCCATTGTGAAATACAGTGTGCTTCATCGACAGCAACTAGATCAATATCTAAAAAATTTAACTGATATCTAAAATAATCAATCGCTAAACGCTCAGGTGTAATATAAATTAACTTAATTTTGCCTTCATATGCCTGACGTAAAATTGGATTAACCTCTTCTTGCGGTGTAGTAGAATTTAATGCTGCCGCATTAATTTCATTTTGCTTTAAATTATCAATTTGATCTTTCATTAAAGAAATTAATGGTGAAATAACCAAAGTTACACCGGAATTAATCAAAGCTGGTATTTGATAACACATTGATTTTCCGCCACCGGTTGGCATAACCGCTAACACATTTTGCTTTTTTAAAACTAAATCAATTACTTGTTTTTGACCTGGGCGAAAATTTGTATAGCCAAATATATCTTTTAAAACTTCTTCTGGATTCATAAACTTATCCTAACTAGTTAAATTGCTACTTTTTATTCTAAATTAACAATTTACCCCAAACAAGATAAAAAGATTCACACTTTTAAATAAAGAAAAATGTGAATCTTTTAGAGTTAAATTTACTTATAAAATGTTTCTTCTACTGCATGAGTAATCGCAATCTTATCATGAGCATAGGACAAACCGCCTTGAATATAAAGCATGTATGGTTCACGTAAAGGGCCATCAGAAGAAAGCTCAATTGTTGATCCTTCAACAAAACTTCCCGAAGCCATAACAACTTCATCTTCGTAACCATCCTGATGATATGGAATTGGGTCAACAAATGAATTCATTGGTGAATAGTGTTGAATAGCCGCACAGAATTTTACCATCGGATCAGGCTCACCAAAAGTAACAGTTTGAACAATATCACTACGTGGATCACTCCATTTAGGTGAAACCTGCATCCCCATTTCTTCTAATAAGGCTGCAGTAAAGACCATACCTTTTTGAGCTTCACCAGTAGTATGAGCTGCCATAAAGAATCCTTGGTAGATATCGCGCAAATAACCCCAAGTTGCGCCTTCACCTTTTCCAGCTCCTGGCACTGTCAACCGTGAACCAGCACCATCAATTAAGTCTTGTCGCCCAACTAAGAAAGCTCCCCCTTTTACTAGACCTGCACCAGCATTCTTATAAAGGGAACCAGCCATCATATCAGCACCATAAAAAGTTGGTTCTTCACATTCAGAGAATTCTCCATAACAATTATCAATAAAAATATTAACATCTGGACGAACTTCTTTAATGAACTTAAGCATTGGCTTAATCTTAGCCATAGTAAAAGTCTTACGAGTTGCATAGCCTAATGATCTTTGAATTGCCACTACTTTAATTGAAGGATCCATGATATCTTTTTTAGCTTGATCATAATCAACCTCGCCGTCTTTTAATTCTGTAGTCTTAAACTTGATGCCCCATTCCTTCATGTTGCCTGGTTTATTGCCAGCTAAGCCAATAACTTCTTGAATAGTATCATATGGCGTACCCGTCAAATAATAAAGCGTGTCACCAGGACGAAGCATACTAAATAAACCAACAGTAATTGCATGAGTACCTGAACCAAATTGTGGACGAACTAGAGCATCATCTGTTTTAAAATAGTCAGCATATATATCTTCAATCTTATCACGACCTATATCGTCGTAGCCGTAGCCTGTTGATGGAACTAGATCTTCTTCACCAACATGATGTTTTCTAAATAGGTCCAATACACGTTGTTGATTATACAAAACTTGTTCATCAATTTCTTCTAGACGAGGTTGAATCATTGATTCAACTTTAGTCACTTTATCGCTTAACTCTTTTGGTAAATTCTCTTTCCAAGAAAAACTCATTTTTAACTCCCTATTTATTTTTGATTACTTCTGCTTGTACGCATAAACTACCATTATTATTTTCGCTCAGATATACTCCCTGAATCTCTGGCACAAAACCAGGAAACTTTTCAATAGCATGCGCCAAGACTTCAAAGTACTTTTGGTCTACTACTCCCCATTTTTCACCAGGTGCAACAATGAAAACTCCTGGTGGATACGGCAAAGCTCCTTCGGCAGCAATTCTTCCAACAACATTTTCTAGGTTGACCAGTTCATTTTGATCCTTTTTAAAAAGCTGATCAGCTGTAGCTGGTGTCATTTGATAGTCTTGCATCCCTGATTTAGAAAATAGCTTTTGCTGTAATACAAAAGTATTATTTTCCTGATAGTACTCATGCATCTCTTGACACAACTGTTTCAGGGTATAGCCTTGATAACGCTTTGGATACTCATTATATAAAACCGGCAAAACATCTTTCATTAAGTCATCTTCTAGATAGTGTTTTTCAAAACTTAAAAAAGCTTCAAGTAAAGTATCTAGTTCTGCTTGACTATCTCCCGGTGTAAGTAAAAACAACAATGAATTCAAATCATTTTTAGCTCGAATAATATGATTTTCCATTAAGTATTCTGCCACTACCGCGCCTGGAATACCCGTTTTCTCATACTTTTCATTTTTTACATCAATCCCGGGAGTTTTTACCGTAATCTTCAATGGGTCAATCATTGCTTCGCCTGGAACCATTTTACGGAAACCGTGCCAATCCGTACTTTGTCCCATTTCCCAATATTCTGCATTGGTAGCCAATTCATCAGTCGAAATTTCGGCAAAATTGTCAGGAACTAATGGCTTAAATAGCTTAGACTTTTTGAGTAGTTTTTTCCGCCATTCAATTCCCATTCGCAGAGTTTGATCCCACCACTTTTTATTTCCTGCTCCAGCAGTAACGTAGGAATTAACTGTTAATGAAGCATAAAGTGGGTATGCATAACTGGAAGTAACAAACTTCAGATAAGCATGATTAAAGTGCTTATGATCAACATATCGTTTTTGTCCTTTAATATGAGCATCCTTTTTTAGAATCTGTGACGCTTGAGCCATACCTGCTTGCTGTTTATGTAATGACTGATTAACCAAAATACCTGGATCATCAGGACCCAAGTTAAGTAGAAGTGGTGATAAATGTCTCATAATTGGTACGAATTCTTCAAAGCCGCCCCAGGCACAGTCAAACAGAACATAATCACAAAGTTTACCGATTCGGTCAATAATCCATTGTGCATCATAAAAGACTCCATCATAGGTTTCTGCTTGTACGATTGCTAACCTAAATGGCCGCTTAGCCTTTGCCTTTGCCGGATCTATCTTAGCTACTTCAGCTCTAATTTTATCTTCAGTTAAGAAGGCTGGATCCATTTCTCCAATTAGTCCAAGTGCATTTCGATCAGTTGGAATGTAGACCGGCTTTGCTCCGCTCATTACCAAGGCAGAATTATACAAAGATTTATGATTATTTCGATCAAATAAAACTAGATCGCCTTCAGATAAAAGTGCACTTGCGCAAATAGAATTAGCTGAAGTCGTTCCGTTGGTACAGAAGTAAACCTTATCTGCATGATAAGTTTTAGCAGCTTTCTTTTCTGCATTAAGTGGCGTTCCAGCATGCGTCATTGTATCCCCTAATTGAGGAACAGTATCACTTGTATCGGCAAACATTAGATTTTTACCAAAGAACTTATTAAAAACTACTCCGGCAGGATGTTTGTCATAATATTGCCCATTATGGTGACCCGGTGTAGTAAATGAAATTGGTTTTGCTTGAGCAAAATTGATCAAGTCGGTCAAAAAGCCTGGCACCATTTGCTTTTCATATTCTGTAGCTTTCTGAGTGACTTGGTCTTCATCTACCTGATCAGTTACTTTAATCAATGGAATCGGAAAGCCAGATTGTTCTCTTAGAGCTTCTGCTTGTTTTATTCCTAATGCATCATCATTTTTGACAACAATTGCGGCAAGTTCAGCACTATTTTGTACATCGCCAATTGGAATTGACGACCAACCTTTCATCTTATTAACATTGACGCCATTTCCAATGGCAATTTTCAAAAAATCCATCCTTTTTCTTTCCATTTTGTCCACGAAACCGTTTTACATATTGCAAAACTTTAAAAAGTCTTTATAATTTTTCTACAGTATAGCGTACTTTTTGCATTCTTTCTTAAAATACGCTACAGCTGAAATTATTATATAAATATTGGAGGTTTTTAACAAGTGCATTTGCCTTGCTCGCCTCCGAGAACAGCTATGTCAACACAACGATAAAATAGCTTAACTTGGAGGAATTTTTATGTCAGAAACAATCGAAACAGTCAATTTCGAACCCGGCAAAAAACACTACATGTCATGGCCGGTTATTGCATTGATCGACTTCGTAACGATTATCAGTTTTGAAAATATTTTTTATCCATTTCAAAATCAAGGCTTATCAGTAGTTGTATCTTGGATTTTCCTACTCTTCGCCTACGTTATTCCTTATGCATTGATGTCTAGTCAAATGGGCCTAACCTTTACTGATCAAGCCGGTGGATTGGCATCTTGGGTACGTCATTCATCTAACGATACACTGGGCTACTGGACTTCATGGATGTATTGGGTTCAAACTGTTCCTTATTTGGTCGATGTTTCTAATTCAGTTATTGTGTCCTTTTCATGGATTATTTTGGGCAACAATACTTTAGACAAGCATATGTCTACTTTTTGGTTTGGGATTTTGACCTTTGTCATTATTCTTGCCTTTATTTTGGTTGAAAATGCAATCAAGAATTCACTTGAACTACTATCTTTAATTGGTGGTGGTGCAATGTTTATTATGTCTATGCTCTTTGTTTTACTTGCTGTTTGGTCAGTTATGCATGGACACCATATTGCTACCCAACCATTTAACTTGGCCGCATTTAAGCCATCATTTAGTTTACGTTACTTTTCTACCACTGGTCTTCTAATCTTCGCCATGTCTGGTGCAGAACTTGCTGCTCCTTATATCGTACAAATGCGCGATCCAAAACACGAATTTCCTAAAGCAATGTGGATGTTGGCTTTGATGACTGGATTCTTGACTATCTTCGGTACTTTGGCTTTAGCAATGTTTTTCAATGCTCATCATATTCCACATGATTTCAAGATGAACGGACCTTACTATGCATTTCAACTACTAGGCGAAAGCCTTGGTTGGGGCAAAGTATTAATGTACATCTTTGCTGTTGTTCAAGCCCTCTTTATGATGGCCCAATTAGCAGTTTTACTTGATGCATCAAGTCGTGTCTTTGCCGGTGACGTTGCCGACAAATTCATGCCAAAATGGTTAACTGGGAAAAAAGACAAAACAGGTCGTCCAGTTCACTCGTACACTTTAACTTGTGGTTTAGCCTTATTCTTGCTTTTACTTACTGGGACTTTGCCAAATATTAATTCAATTTACAATTGGCTTTTAAATATCAATGGTATTATTTCCCCATACAAGACTTGTTGGGTATTCTTCGCTTTCATTATGTTACGGATGCACCAAGAGAAGTTCCACTCAGATTATGTCTTCATTAAAAATAAGACTGGTGCCCTTATCATGGGCTGGTGGTGCTTAATCTTTACCTTTATCTGTGCTACTTTAGGATTTATTCCTCAAGAAGCAGAAGCAACATTCGGTAGCGCAGCCTTTAATCACCAATTAATTATGAATATTATTACAGTTATCGTACTCTTTGGCTTAGGCTTCTTACTACCATACTTAAGAAAACGCGAAGAACGTAAAGAAATGAATATATAAAATAAACATGCTTCGATCAGTTCGAAAATCGAGGCATGTTTATTTTATTATTCTAAGATTTCAACCTGCATCTTACTAGGAACATTAACAAAGTCGAATTGTTTTTGAAAAACATGATCAAACCGTAAATCATAAACAGAACCAATAATTGGTGTTAATGCAAAAGCTCGTAAAGTGTTCATATCTTTAGTTTTATTAGCATAAATATGATGCATTTGTGGTTTGATTTTATAAATTCGTTCTAAATATTGTGGACTTACCTCATCAACATAGCCTTCTAGAGTGAAACCAATGCTAGTGAGAGTTTCTCTTCCGCGCAAAGCGGTAATTGAAACTTTATTGTGTCCCTTAATATGGCGATAAAATGACTTCTGATTAGTCGTTGCAAAAATCAGACGACCATCTTCATTAAAGTCAATATCGATAATATTGGTATGTGGATCACCATTTTGATCAACGGTACCAAAAATTACTGAATGGAAACAATCAACGATTAGATCTAGGAATTCGTCGTTACTTAAATTACGATCGAGTTCAGGAACATGTTGTCTCATAATAATCTTTCCGTTTCTATATACTTTCTGTAATTTTTATCTATATTATTTCTTATAGTGTACATGACACAATTAACTAAAAACAACTTTAATGCTCATTATTTTCCCATTTTAAATGTATAATTGTTTAATATTAATTTTTCTGGTAAAATTTTAGCTAACAAAAAATAAGAAAAGAGGCAGAATATGAATATAGATTATAAGAAATTGGCCCAAGCCAAAAAGGACGACATTCTTCGTGATCTTGACGAATTAATCGCAATCGACTCATCTGAGGATTTGAATAATACTTCCGAAGAGTATCCTGTTGGTCCAGGTCCAGTTAAGGCAATGAAGAAATTCTTATCGTTTGCACAGCGTGATGGTTTCCATATCAAAAATGTTGACAATTACGCTGGCCGTGTCGACTATGGTACTGGTGAAAAACGTTTAGGCATTATTGGCCACATGGACGTGGTTCCAGCTGGTGACGGCTGGGTAACTGATCCTTTTAAAATGTTAATTAAGGATGGTAAAATCATTGGTCGAGGTTCTGCCGATGATAAAGGTCCTGCCCTAGCTGCATATTATGGCATGCTTTTACTTAAAGAAGCTGGATTTGAACCTAAGAAAAAGATTGATTTTATTGTGGGAACCAATGAGGAAACTAATTGGGTTGGCATTGATTACTACCTAAAACATGAGCCAACCCCTGATCAAGTATTCTCACCTGATGCCGAATTTCCAATTATCAACGGTGAACAGGGGATCTATACCCTGACCATGACCTTTAAAGATGACAATAAAAAGGGATCAGTAATCCTTAAGTCATTCAAGGCCGGCATTGCCGAAAACGTAACTCCTCAAAAGGCCTATGCAACTATTGTTGGTAGTGATTTAGCCACAATGAAGGAAAAATATACTAAGTTTTTATCAGATAATAAACTTGAAGGCGAATTCACTATTGAGGGCGATGAAGCTAAGATTGAATTAACTGGTCAAGGTGCCCATGCATCTGCGCCTCAAGTTGGTAGAAATGCGGCTACATTTTTGGCAGTATTTCTAGATCAATTTGATTTTGCTGGTCGCGATAGAAGCTGGCTTCATTTCTTAGCCGATGTTGAACATGAAGACTTTAACGGCAAAAAATTAGGCGTTGCTCATCATGATGACTTGATGGGTGATCTCTCAAGTGCTCCATCAATGTTTGACTACGAGGAAAATGGAAATGCTGTTTTGAAAGATAATATTCGCTATCCTCAAGGTACTGATCCAGATAAGATGGTTAAGCAAGTTGAAGAAAAATTTGGTGATATCTTAACTCCAAGTTTTGCTTCATTTGAAGAACCTCATTATGTACCTGGAGACGATCCATTAGTTCAAACCTTGCTCAAAGTTTATGAACGCCAGACTGGTAATAAAGGTCATGAAGTCGTGATCGGCGGTGGGACTTATGGGCGTTTATTTAAGCATGGAGTTGCATATGGCGCTCAACCTGAAGATGCTCCAATGGTTATGCACCAAGCAAATGAATATATGAAGGTAGATGACCTAATTAATTCAATTGCGATTTATGCCGAAGCTATCTATGAATTGACCAAGGACGCCGAATAAAAATTTTTACATGTATCAAAAAAGCTTATATACTGATCTTGTTTTAATGCAGTATATAAGCTATAGAAAGTTGCTAGTGTCATATATCACTAGTGACTTTTTTATTTTTCCAATAAAACTTCTTCATTATTTTTCTTAGATTTTAGCCAAAAATGATGTCCCAAGTAACAAATAGCTACAAAAGGAATTGTATAGTACAATGCTACTCTTTGGGTTGGATCGAACCAGATTAACACACAAGAAAGCAGGCTTGATATAAATGCAAAATATGGAATTACAGGATACCATGGGGTCTTGTACTTCAATTCACTGAGTTGATGACCTGAGTTTAAAAATGCCCTTCTAAACTTCAATTCTGACCATGCAATCGCCGTCCAAACGAATACAACAGCTAATCCAGAAACTTCGTTGCCCAACGACCAAAGCATTCTAGTTGAAGCATACAAACCTGAATTGGCCGCAGAAATAATTGCAGTCAAAACTACGAAGTTCATAATATTTGCAGCAAATGGCACATGAATTAGGTCAAGCACATACACAAATGGGCTTTGAGTTACTCCAGCCGTATGATAAGGAATTAATGCAGCCATAACTACAATTGAGCCAATAAAGAAGACAATTAAACGCCAAAGTGTTGTCCTAATTGCTTCAGGAATAGCTTTCTGAGGATTCTCTGCTTCACCAGCCGTAATGCCAATAAGCTCAGTTCCTGAAAAAGCAAAGTTTACTATTAGCATTGTTGTAAATACTCCACCCCAGCCGTTGGGGAACCAGCCATTTTTATAAAAATTAACCAATCCCAATGTGCTTGATAAACTTTGCTCAACTGATCAATCAAAGCTGTTGCGGTCCATAATTTATTATTATTATCTACGCCTTGTTTTTCCAATTCATACGACATTGCACCATCTAGGACTAATCCCTTATTTTTAATCTGTTCAAGCAAACCCATTTTTTTCATGCTGTCAATATTATTTCAGTAAATTTCCTAAATAATAGCCGCAATAAACTAGAACCAAGCCACCCAGATATGATGACACCGCGTAGAATACAAGACCACGATAATTTTTACTCTTATAAAGCTCAACCAATTCTGTATTCATAGTGGAAAAGGTTGTATAGCCACCCATTACTCCAGTTCCCAGTAATGCATAAATAAAAGTGTTAGCACCAATTCCAAAAATCAAGCCTAAAATTAGTGCTCCAGTTAAGTTAATAAGCAAAGTCGGTGTAGGTAAATTAGAAAATTTATTGCCAATCCATTCCCAATGCTTTTTACCATAATTAGTAATAGCATAACGAAGCATGGCTCCAATTGATGCACCAATTCCTGCAAGCAAAAAATTCATCGTGTATTCCTTTCCTTTCTTACTAATTGACCAACTTTTTTACCAATTTTCATTCCTAACATAGCAAAAACAAAGCCAAAAATAATTGAGCTAAAGTAATAAATTACTGCTTCGATTGGCAAATTAGCCTGCATATTTTTTAAAACATCAAGATTAAAAGTTGAAAAAGTAGTAAATGCACCTACAAAGCCAGTACCCAATCCAACTACAAGCCACTGCCTAATCTCTTTAGTTTCAATAAAAAAGTAGGTAAAAAACGCTAATAAAAAGCAACCTATGACATTACCCCAAAAAGTACCATAATAGCTGAAGTTTGCATTTAAACCAGCACGTGCCATACCACCAAAAAAGGCGAAAATAGCGATACTAATGTAATTAATAAATTTTGAATTCAAACAGATTCCTCCCACAAAAAAGCGTCTACTCTACCCCTATCGGATAAAGTAGACGTCATTAGATTTTACTCGGTTAATGGCGAACGTCATCACCTATTCAGTTGACAGTTATCATCATACGACTTTTCTGTTTGGTTGGCAAGTTGTATTGTGTGCGTGTCGCAAAGCGACACGCAGTTTAATTATTTAATAAAAAATTTAGTAACAACGTGCTTGAAAATAATGTATAATTATTTTTAACGAATGTTTGAAAGGAGCCTCAATCTTGACTTTTCCATATGAAGATAAATTTCGCATTTACTGTAAACAACAAAAGAAACTAGCCGATTCAACTATTTCTCTAGCCTGTTCTTCAATTTCAACTTTTTGGGATTATTATTCTGGTAGTTTAGATGCTACTGAAGCAAATGTAGAAAATGTTACAACTGGAGATATACGTAACTTTTTAGATTCACTTGAAAATAAACTCCATATGAAAAGTAATACAGTAAATAAATATCTTAGTCACATAAAGATGTATTTTGTTTTTTTGAATGAATATGGCTACATCATTACTTATCCATTGCTCACTTTACGTGGTAATCGCTTCAATCGTAAGCAACACTATGTTATTGGCTGGGAAAATTATTTATCAGAATTAATTCAAATAAAAAATATTCATCCTGAAACTATCAAGATGATGGCTGCTATTGCTTGTGGTTTTAAGCCAAAAGAAATTATGATTTTGCATGTAAATGAATTGTTGGCAAAAGTTAAAGAAAATGATGTCAGAGAATATATCCAAAATCACACTAATTTTGCCAATAACGATAATCCCTATCTGTTTGCTCGCCGCGATGGCAAACATTACGCTTCTGATTTTAATATTAACCAAAAAATTGCCCCTGACCGTTCAATAGTCGGCATGCCATTAACTACACATAAGCTTCGGATGTCTTATGTCTACTCTGTTTTGTCTAATTCAAAATTAACAGAAGCGGATTATATTGAAAAATTACATCTTTCAATGAAAACTTTAAATTACTACCGTAAAAATATGACACTCTATGTAGAAACAAGTAAATTTGAATTAAAAAAATAAACAAGCAAAAACGACTACTCATTTCGAGTAGTCGTCTTTGTTTGTTGAAGGTGAAATTTCAACAAATCTATCTTAGTCAGAACTTGGAGTTATCTATTAGTACCAGCCATTTGCTTGCCAGAAATTTTTAGCAGCGCTCCAAGAGCCATATCTAGATTTGACATAATTATCCGCTACACGTTCTTGGTTAGCAGCTGAATAATCACCATTCAAATAAGATGAAGAAAGTTGATACTTACCTACATATTGGCCATTTCTAGCACTGTATGAGCCACCAGATTCTTTGCTTGCGATCCATGCCTTTGCACTAGCTTCGGAACCTGTTGCGGTTGATGAATATGAACTAGTTGTTGTCGTCTTAGGTGTGTAGTTCACATTTGAATAAGTGTATGAACTTTGACTTTGGCTAGCTTGTGTAGTTTGTTGAGCTGGCGTTTGTGTTTGAGTGTAGGTATTTTCTTGTCTAGCTTGAGTATTTTGGCTAGTAGTATAATTAGTTGCCAATACCCATTGATTTAAGCCAAGATCATACCACTTCTGTCCCTTTGAATCATAAGCAGTTTTTATAATCTTCCAGTTAGTACCTGCAGCTAGAGTTTGACCAGTTGCAACTGGATTTTCATAGTTATTGTAAACGGTAGTAGCTTGTGTAGTTGTATACACTACTGCATCATTTTGCACAACGGCAGCTTGTGCTTCATTATTATCTAGTTGATTGATTGCACCAATACTTGCAAGTGATAAAGCAGCAACAGCAATAGTCTTAGTTAAAATAGATTTAGTTTTCAAAAAACATCTCTCCTTAAATTAAAACGTCAATTACTATTCGTCATTTTTGTTTTATTATTCTCTTGCAATTGACATTTTATATAATACCTGCTTCGAGTTGCAGTTCCATCACAGCCAGATCACACAATGATTAAAGAAAAATGTTTTTTCGTAACAGTTGGAAATATTTTTAATAAATCTAGATTTCTCTGCAATATTTGTAAAAATCATGCAATATATGAACAAAATTTGACGACAAAATAAGCATCCCTACGCCATAAAAGATCGTTTTAGGGATGCTTATTTAATTAATAATCTAATTCTTGGTCCATACTTGCAGGCCAGCCACCAATACCACGTTTTTGATCAAGGCCACGCAATGTCTCCATCTCTTCAGCAGTAAATTCAAAATCAAAAATATCCAAATTATCCTTCATGTGTAACGGATTCGTCGAGCCAGGAATAGTCATGATATTTTCTTGTACCAAGAAGTGTAACGCAATTTGTGGCACTGTCTTATTATACTTCTCAGCCAAAGAAAGTAAGGTTGGGTCATTAAATAAAGCCTTCATTCCTTCACCGAGTGGTGACCAAGATTCATGTACAATATTATTTTCAATTAAATATTTATACATTTTCTTTTGTTGCTTAAAGACAGACGTTTCAATTTGATCAACTACTGGCTTAGTATCGAAATTATTCATAATTTCATTTACTTGATCATGGTTGAAGTTACTCAGTCCAATTGAACGTAGCTTTCCCGCCTGATATGCCTCCTCAAGTGCCTGGTAAGTACCTAAACTATCAGACATAGACCAGTGAATAATCATTAAATCAAAATAGTCTTGCTGGGCGCGAATTAACGATTCATCAATCTCCTTCTTCGTCTCTCTATAACCACTTGTTTGCGCTTTAGTGGTCAAAAAAATGTCTTCACGTTTAATGCCCTTTTGTTAATAGCATTGCCTACTTCTGCATGTTCCAAAGCCAAAGATTGGAGTTTTTACACCGTTATTAAAAGTTAAATATTTTATTTTTATTCCTCAATATTTTATTCAGGATCAGATGCAGAGTGATAAGTAATACTAAATCCAGCTTGATATTCCTTACCTGGCTCCAAATGATTCATACCATATTTGTGCTCTAGCTCACCATCAGCATCTTCTCTATCTGCAATTCCCCACCATGGCTCAATACATACATAATTAGCGGTATTTGGATATTGTGACCAAATGCCAACATATGGTGCATTTCTAGTCCAAACATTGATATGGAATTTACTCTTATCAGTTCTCAAAGATACTTTATTGTCGTGACCATGTAATTCATAAATCAAGGCATCATCTTTAAATAGCTCATCACTTAAACCAATAAAACTATCAGTCGAAGCTAGAGAACGATTATTCCAGTCAAGATATGCTCCTTTAAGTGGGATTTTTACCCTAGCAATAGATGGATGCATATCGAAATAATAATCTTCTTTCTCTTCCCCATTATTTACTGGTAAGTTAAATCCAGGGTGACCACCTACACCAAAAATCATAGTTTCATCTGATTTATTAACTACGCTAAAGTTTTCTTCCAATAAATTATTCATCAAATTATAGTTAACTCTGAATTCAAATTTAAATGGATACATTTCACGCGTTTTTTCATTATCTTTCAGTAAGAACGTGATACTTTCTTGTGTATGATTCTCCACTTCAAAATCACAATCACGGGCAAAACCATGCTGACCCATATGATAGGTCTTACCTTGATACTTATATTCATCATTCTTAAGTCGCCCTACAATTGGAAAAAGTACAGGTGCATGTCTGCCCCAGATCTCTGGATCAGCTTGCCACATATATTCTTCACCGGTATGAGCTCCTTTAACGCTCTGAACTTCAGCTCCGTGATCCGAAATCACTACTTCGATCATATTATTCTTGATTGTGTAATCCATAACTAAATTTCCCTCTACATATCAAACAGTTAAAAATCATAATGTAATCGCTTAATTACTTATATTTTAACATTAATGCGTCAATAAGCCAGAATAAAAACAAAAGAAAAAAGCATTCAAACTTTGAATTGAATGCTTCATTCGTGATTCTTTGATCAATTAGAGAATAAATTTAGTTAAGTCTTTATTCATAACAATATCGCCTAACTTATCTTCAACATAGGCTTCAGTAACTGTGATTTCACCCATTTCCATATCAGGCCCTTCGTAAAGAACGTCTTCCAAGAGCTTTTCAAGAATAGTTGAAAGTCGTCGAGCACCAATATTATCAGTGCCTTGGTTAACATCAAAGGCAATCTCCGCAATTTTATCAACGGCCTCTTGGGTGAAGACTAACTTAATGCCATCTGCCTTCATTAAAGCAATGTATTGCTTAAGCAATGAATTTTGTGGATCCTTCAAGATCTTGACAAAATCGTCCTTGGTTAAAGCGTTAAGTTCAACCCGAATTGGAAAACGTCCTTGAAGTTCTGGAATCAAATCACTAGGCTTACTTTCAGCAAAGGCACCTGCAGCAATAAACAAAATATGATCAGTTGAAACTGGGCCATATTTTGTATTTACAGTTGAGCCTTCAACGATTGGTAAAATATCTCTTTGAACACCTTCACGAGAAACTTCACCAGAATTACGTTTATTACCAGCAATAATTTTATCAATTTCATCAATAAAGATAATTCCGTTATTCTGACTTCTTTCAATAGCATGTTGATAGATAGCGTCATAGTCAACTAACTTACGTGATTCTTCTTGAATCAAAACTTCACGTGCTTCTTTTACTGATAAAGTACGCTTAACCTTTTTCTTAGGCATAAGATCACTAAGCATTGAGCCCATATCCATCCCCATTTGACCCATCATGTCACTCATTGGGTTGGCCTTAGGAGCTTGTTCTACCTCTATGGTAACTTCGTGATCTTCAAGTAAGCCTTTAGCTAGCTTTTCAGCCACATCCATTCGTTTGTTTCTTACATCAGCAGAAACATCCTCTTCATGATCTTCTTCGCGATTATTTTCTCCCATCAACATAGACATCATATCTTGCATTTGCTGCATTTGATTTTCACGACGTTCATGTTTCTCTGCTGGAGCTAACAAACGAACCAATTCTTTATTTGCTTCTTTAGCTGCTTGAGTCTTTACACGAGCAAATTGGTCCTTTTCTTCCATTCGTACGGCTTCGGAAACCAAGTCACGGACCATTGATTCAACGTCACGTCCTACATAACCTACTTCAGTAAACTTCGTTGCCTCTACTTTAACAAAGGGAGCTTCTACAATATCAGCTAAACGACGAGCAATTTCAGTTTTACCTACACCAGTAGGACCAGCCATTAATAAATTCTTAGGCGTTACTTCACGTTGCATTTCTTTAGATAACTGCATTCTACGGTAACGGTTGTAAAGAGCTATCGCAACTGATTTTTTAGCTTCATCTTGGCCAATAATATATTCGTTTAAAATTTTAACTATTTCTTTTGGGGTCTTAATAGCCATTTCCTTCACTCCTAAATTTCATCAGTGACAATTTTATCATCAGTGAAAACATCAATTCCTGAAGCAATCTTTACAGCTTCATGTGCAATTTCATCGGCCTTCATATCTTTTGCGTGTCGAGTCATGGCAATCGCTGCGGCTTGAGCAAAATTACCACCTGAACCAATTGCAACTACGTTTTCATCAGGTTCAAGTACTTCACCATTACCTGAAATTAAAAGTAGGTCTTTGTCATCAAAAGCAATCAACATTGCGTTTAATTTTTGTAGAGTTGGATCCTTACGCCATGCTTGAGCCATTTCCACGGCAGCACGACGAAGATCGCCTGAGTAGCTTTCGAGCTTGCCCTCAAGCATATCTTGAAGGCTGACTGCATCAGCTACACCACCGGCAAAACCAATTACTACACGATCATGGTAAATACGACGAATCTTACGCGCTGTTGCCTTGGCAATAACTTTTTCGCCTAAGGTTACTTGTCCATCACCGGCAATTGCTGTTTTTCCATTAAATCTTACTGAACAAATTGTTGTCATGTTAAACCTCAACTTTCTTTATTACGAGGAAAATATTTTTGATAATCTGATTTTAAATGAGCCATTGTTACATGAGTATAGATTTGCGTTGCTGATAGACTACTGTGTCCTAATAACTCTTGGACACTTCGCAAATCTGCTCCATTATTAAGCATCGCGGTAGCAAAGCTATGTCGCAACTCATGTGGGTGTACTTTACCACTAATTCCTGCCTGATTAAAAGTTTTTTGCATTACAGTTTCAATTCCGCGGCTAGTAATGCCAGTTCCTTGATTATTTAAAAATACATGCTGTTCATCATCATTTTTAAGTAATAATGGACGTGCATTTTCTAAATAAGCAATCAAAGATTTTTTTGTTTTATCATCAAAAGCAACATAGCGGTCTTTATTTCCTTTACCGTGAACCAAAATTGTCTGTAAGTCTAAATCAAGTTGATTCAAAGTAAGATTACTAACCTCACTTACCCGCATTCCTGTCGCATAAAACAGTTCAAACATTGCCAAATTTCTCATCGTCAAAGGCTTATTTCCCTTCAATGAATCAAAAACCTGCTTTAATTCAGGCTGGTAAAAAAATTGCGGTAATTTTTTCTCACCACTGCGTAAAGTAATACCCTGAGTTGGATCGATTGCCACTAGTTTGCGGCGGGTTAAAAAGCGGTAAAAAGAATGCAGGCTGGACATCTTGCGCAACTGACTACTACGGGCTAACTTGCGTTCTGCTAAATATTGTAGATAAACCTGGATATCACGTTCTCTTACTTTAGTCCAACCTGGGAATCCACCATTTTCATGCCAAAACCTTTCCGCTTCATGCAAATCTGTTTGATAAGCTAAAACGGTTTTCGCACTATAATGACGCTCATTTTGTAAATATGATAAAAATTGATCTAACTCACTTTGCCTTTGGTTCATTAATCTAAAACTTCCGTCTTAAATTCATCTAAACTAGCAAGACCACGTTCACTGACCTTCTCATGGCGCTCACGCTTCTTGCGAATCTTCTTACCCTCTAGTGGAGGTAGCAAAGCAAAACTAGCATTCATTGGTTGGAAATGTTTAGCACTCGTAGTAGTTATGTAGTTAGCCATTGAGCCTAACGCAGTATCTTTTGGGAAAGCCACAGTATCTTTCCCCATAGCTTCACGTGCTGCATTAATTCCTGCTACTAAGCCACTACCTGCACTTTCTACATAGCCTTCAACACCTGTCATCTGGCCTGCAAAAAATAATCCAGGCTGCTCTTTTGCCTCGTAAGAAGCTGTCAAAACTTCTGGTGAAGCCATATAAGTATTACGATGCATTTTACCATAACGAACGAAACGTGCATTTTCTAAGCCTGGGATCATTGAAAATACTCGTTTTTGTTCACCAAATTTCAAATGAGTTTGGAAACCAACAATATTATACATTGAAGCTGCAGCATTATCTTGGCGCAACTGTACAACTGCATAAGGAGTTTTGCCTGTATGTGGATCTTCTAATCCTACTGGTTTAAGTGGACCAAAAAGCATTGTTTTAGCACCACGCGCTGCCATTACTTCAATTGGCATACACCCCTCAAAAACATCGCTATTTTCAAAACCATGTAATTGCGCAGTTTCAGCGTTAATTAATTCCTGACTAAACTTTTCATATTGCTCTTTAGTCATAGGACAATTCAAATATGCAGCTTCACCACGATCATAACGCGACTTTTTATAAACAATGTTCATATCAATCGAGTCAGCGGCCACAATCGGAGCTGCTGCATCAAAGAAATGTAAACTATCAGTTCCAGAAAATTTTTGAATCTGTCCAGCTAAAGCATCACTAGTTAACGGACCAGTTGCAATAATTGTAATCCCATCTTTCGGAATTTCAGTAACTTCTTCTTCGTGAACAGTTACATTCTCTAACCCACGCAAAGTGTCAGTTACGTATTTACTAAAACTATCACGATCAACGGCTAATGCTCCACCTGCAGGCACTTGAGTTTTGTCGGCAGCTTTCATGATCAATGAATCTAAATGGCGCATTTCTTCTTTTAAAAGACCTACAGCATTAGATAATTGATTTGATCTCATTGAATTGGTACAAACCAGTTCTGCAAATTCACCAGTTTCATGAGCTGGAGTCTCCTTTTTTGGTCGCATTTCATAAAGGTCAACATGAATACCACGCTTAGCTAATTGCCAAGTTGCTTCACTACCAGCAAGACCTGCACCAATAACTGTTACATTTTTTGGCATTTACTCACCTATATTTTCTATGTTAATTGTTTTTTCATTTTCACTGTCTTCACGATAATCACCGTTAGGACAAAGAATCACTGGACCTTTTTTAGAATGCTTTTCTACTAAAAAGTGGCCATCATTTGGACAATTTCTGCCAATTGGCTTGTCCCATGAGACAAAGTCGCATTCTGGATAACGAGAACAGCCGTAGAATTTACGATTTCTACGTGATTTCTTTTCGACAACCTGACCTTTGCCACATTTTGGACAAACTACACCGATTTCTTTAATGATTGGCTTAGTATTACGACAATCTGGGAAACGAGAACAAGCATAGAACTTGCCATAGCGTCCCATCTTAATCACCATTGGTGCACCACAAATATCACAATTAAAGCCAGCTGGCTCATCCTTGATTTGTACCTTTTCGATTTCACTATCAGCCTTATTTAATTCTTTCTTAAACGGTTGATAGTATTCGTCAACAACATGAACCCAATCCTTTTTACCATCTTCGACTTCATCCAATTCATTTTCAAGTCGGGCGGTGTAATCAACATCAGTAATATCTGGGAAGAAGCTTTCAATTAAGCCATCAACAATTTCACCTAATTCAGTTGGTACAATTGAACGACCATCAAGTTTAACATAATAGCGGCGTTGAATTGTATCTATTGTAGGTGCATAAGTTGAAGGACGGCCCACGCCATTTTCTTCCAATGCGTGAACTAATGATGCTTCAGTATAGCGTGCTGGTGGTAACGTAAAGTGCTGTTTGTTATCGGACTTAGTCATCTTGACCTTGTCACCCTCTTCAAGATCAGGTAAGTCAACATTCTTTTCTTGTTGATTATCATAAACCTTGGTGAAACCAGTAAATTTCAATTTAGAACCAGTAGTTCTAAAAATCACACCATTTTGAACAATATCTGCACGAACAGTATCATAAACAGCTGGGGTCATTTCACTGGCCAAAAAACGTGACCAAATCAATTTGTATAAACGATATTGTTCCGTAGTTAGTATACTCTTTAATGACTCCGGTGTGCGATATACAGATGTTGGGCGAATGGCCTCGTGAGCATCTTGTGCGTCTTCTTGATTCTTAAAATGGCGTTGACTCTTAGCTGCAAATTCTGCACCATAATTTTCATGCAAAAACTTAGAAGCCTCTTGTTGGGCAACTGGTGATGTTCTCTTAGAGTCAGTTCTCATATAAGTAATCAAACCAACTGTTCCTTGCTTACCTAAAGAAATCCCTTCATATAATTGCTGAGCAATACTCATAGTTCTACGAGTACGATAACCTAAACGCTTATTGGCTTCTTGCTGCATTGTAGAAGTTGTAAATGGGGCTGCTGGCTGACGCCGACGTTGCCGAGCAACAACTTTATCTACTACAAAGTCCTTTTTCTTATCGATTTTAGCCAAAACATCCTTAACAGAATCGATATTAGGCAATTCTTTCTTTTTGCCATCAACACCATAAAAGGCAGATTTAAAAGTTTCTTTACCCTTAGCAAATTCCGCATCAATTGACCAATATTCTTTTGGCTTAAAGTTCTTGATCTCCTTTTCACGATCAATCACTAATTTTAAGGCAACTGATTGTACACGTCCTGCAGATAAACCTTTTTTAACTTTGGCCCAAAGAATTGGTGAAAGTGAATACCCTACAATTCGATCAAGTACACGTCTTGCCTGTTGGGCATAAACTGTATCCATATCAATTGTCCGGGGATGCTTGAAGCTTTCTTTAACTGCATCCTTGGTAACTTCGTTAAAAGTTACTCTATTCTTGGCTTTTTCGTCAAGATTCAATGCGTGCGCTACGTGCCAAGCAATTGCTTCGCCTTCACGATCGGGGTCGGATGCTAAATAAACATCCTTAGCCTTCTTGGCTTCGCTTTTTAATTCTTTAATGGTATCGCCTTTACCACGAATGGAAATATACTTAGGCTTATAGTCGTCTTCAAAGTCGATTCCCATTTGTGACTTAGGCAGATCACGAATATGCCCCTTGGAAGCAATAACGTGATAGTTTCTTCCTAAATATTTTTCAATAGTCTTAGCTTTTGCAGGTGATTCCACAATGACTAAGGTCTTTTTACGTTTTTTTGTTGTTTTACTTTTCGCTTTAGTAGGCATTAACTGCCTCCTTAATTCTTATTTTATTTTATGGGTACAGTCCAAAAATAACTAATACTTTCTGAATTGTCAAATCTTTATCTTGTTAAATTTAAAATCAACAATTGGCGTAGCTCCTGCTTCAATTAATTGATTGGGACCTGCAGACAATGCATTAGTAATTGGTCCAGGCACTGCATAAATATCGCGATTTTCTTGTAACGCTAAATTAGCAGTAATCAGTGAACCCGACTTTTCTTTAGCCTCAGTAACGATTACGCTTTGACTTAAGCCGGCCAAGATACGGTTGCGTTCAGGAAAACGATACGGACGCGGTGGTGTATCAGGCAAATATTCACTAATCAATAGTCCCTTTTGCACAATCTCTTCTTGTAAAGCAAAATTTTGCATTGGATATGAAAAATTTAAACCATTGCCAATAACCGCAATTGTTTTTCCTTGGTTGAAAAGTGCAGCCTTATGAGCTAAGGCATCAACGCCTTTTGCTAAGCCACTTGCTACAACCTGACCAGATTGCACAATATTAGGTACCAAGCGATTAATAACATCTTGACTATACTTAGTCGGATAGCGTGAGCCAACAATTGTAATGATTTCTTTTTGCAGTAAAGAAATATCTCCTCGGGTAAACAATACCATAGGTGGTCGATAAATTTGACGTAGTTTTTCTGGATATGCTTCATCGAAAAAACTGATTACGTCACACTGCTGTTCAATTTGTTGTACCATTTGATCCAACTGATCATCCTGAAAAGCGCGATAGCATGCATCCATTAGCTCCTCAGTTAATTCAATTTGTTCTAATTCTTCAAATTCAATTTCTGTTTCATCAGTTAACTGATTAGCAATTGTCAGCAATTTAACATAACCAATCCCTTTTTGCAATTTTAATTTTAGTAGAAATTCTGTTTTTTTCATAAAAAAAGCCCTCCACTATTTATTACGCAAAAAGAGACCATTATTTTTTTATAAATTGAAATTTATTCAAAAAAATCACTGACTGGAGCAAATGTTTTGCGGTGAATTAGCGTAGGGCCATACTTTTTCAAGGCTTCAATGTGCTCCTTGGTGCCATATCCTGCATTATGATGAAAGCAATATTGAGGGTATATTCTATCATAATCATCCATCAATTGATCTCGAAAGACCTTGGCCACAATTGAAGCTGCCGCAATTGAATTCGACTTAGCATCTCCCTTAATCAATTTAACTTGGGGTAGATTTACTGGCACATTCATTGCATCTACCAAAAGTGCATTCGGCTTAACATCAAGTGCTCGTACTGCTTGAGCCATCGCTTGACGGTCAGCTTCATAAATATTAATTTGATCGATTACCTCTGCACTTTTTACTCCAATACCAACACTAACTGCTTCCGCTAAAATTTTAGGATATAACTTCAATCGTTTCTCTGGGCTCAATTTCTTCGAGTCGTTTACATCTAATAAATCAAAATCTTGATCAATTATCACAGCAGCAGTTACTACCGGTCCAGCTAAAGGGCCACGTCCTACCTCATCAACACCCGCTACTAATTGTCCCTTTTCCCAGAACTTTTTTTCATAAGAAAAGCGACACAAAAACTCTTCTTTTTTTGCTAGTAATTTTGCTTGACGCTTACGATAACTAACTAACAATTTTTGTACGCCGGCCCGCGGATCTGCCTCAAGTTCGTTAATTTGGGCTTCAGAGACCTCAGATTTCAACAGTTCTTTTATTTCTTTAATTGTCATGGTCTATCTAACGTAATCCTTCCGATTGCACCCTTACGCAATTTTTGTAACATAAATAATGAAAAACGATCATAATCATCACGCATGCCATATTTTTCAGTCATTGCCAAAAGCAAATCTGGATCAGCCATATCAGCAATTTGCTGTTCAGGTAATTTAGAAAATTTAAGCAGATCCTTAGCATAAAATTCACGTAAATTTTTCAAAACAAATAATGCTACATCATCTGCATGAAAAACACTATCCTTAATTGCACCGAAAGCAGCTAATTTATAACCAACTTCCTGATCAGAAAATTTAGGCCATAAAATCCCTGGTGTATCGAGCACTTGAATATTAGCATTTGTTTTCAGCCATCTTTGTCCCTTAGTTACACCTGGTTTGTTACCGACTTCAGCCACGTTCCGACCAACTAAACGATTAATCACCGTTGACTTGCCACAGTTAGGAATACCTGCCAAAGCAATTCTAATAGTAGGATTTGAGGCCCCTCGTGCTTCTAGCTTCTCTGTTTTAGCAGCTGCCGCCTTTTTTACTAAGGAAACCAACTTCTGCATATTAGTATTGTGCAAGGAGTCAAGTGCCAAAACATACTTATTATCTCCAGCTAATTCTGCTGCCCATGCCTTTGTTAAAACTGGATCAGCTAAATCAGCCTTATTTAAGATAATAATATGTGGTTTATTACCAACTAGTTCTTCAATCATTGGATTTCTTGAAGCTTGCGGAATTCGGGCATCAAGTACTTCCACCAAAACATCAATCAGTCCTAACTTATCTTCCAGTTGATTACGAGCCTTGTTCATATGCCCCGGATACCATTGAATTGTTGCCATATTATCTCTTCTTTCTAAAATTAATCATTTTCATCATCTAAGAACACCACTTCTGACATCAAAATCTGTCTATATAAAGCCAGAAAGCCTCAACGATATTCTCTCTTGTTGTGCAATTTTACCTAAATAGTCACGTTCTTGTCTAAAAGCATATCTATATACCTCAGCTCTAAATTCTTTCTGATCATCGGGCAATTCTTTTTGTTTAATTGTATACTTTATTTCCCTAGCAAAATCAACCATAGAAGTTTGATTCATTTGTGCCCTTAAATCGAATTCTAATTGTTTTCGAATCTTTTTAGGTAAATAGATCTTTTTCATTTGATCCATAGCATACTCAATCATTGCCACACGAACTCGATCAACTTCCTTTCTTTGATCAAAATCAGGTATATCTTTGTCCAAGATCATGTGAAAAACAATTGTTGGAACAATCATACTTAGTAAAATAAGCGTAATTTCACTCACCAAAATTAAATGGAAATCTGCTACATTAATGCGTAAATCATATAACGTATATGCCAAGGCAAAAGTAACTGCTCCATGAATGCCATCCAGACTAAAAATCAATGCTTCTTTATTACTCGTTTTTCCTTTAATAGAAGGGCTAAATCGATAATAAAAGTATCTAATAAGCAAATTAGCTAGGTATAAAATTATTCCGTTATAAAAAATAAAGGCATTAGTAAGCCTGCTTCGCTCAGATTCAACGTTATGAATCAATCCGGCTGCAACGACTGCAATAATTCCAGAAACGTGAATTTCTTCTGCTAAAAAATATATTATTAACGGTGTCAAAAAGAATATGACTTCAACCGGCATTGCAACACCAGCAGATAAATGATATTTGGAGCGAAAACTTTCCTGACGCAAGAAAACTAATAAAGTAGCCACCAAAGCTCCTAGAAAAATACCTCCACCTGCAGAATATAAAAAATTACCTATTGCTTGTCCAATCCGTAATTCTTGATGCAAGTACCAATCAACTGCCATATTAAGCAAAATGATACCTGAAGCGTCATTAAACAAAGACTCATCTTTTAGGTAAAAAGCAATCTTCTTAGGCAGCTTCAATCCATGTGTTACAGATTCTGTTGCTGTAGCATCTGTTGGCATTGAAATTGCAGCCAGAATAAAAGCCAGTGGTAGAGAGACCCATACTAAAATAGATCCCGAATCCCGCAGTTATAGTTGCCAAGATAATCATAATAACCGTTAACCCAACTATTGCACGCCACGAACGTAAAACATTGTACAACCTAGTACGTTGTCCCTCAAAAAATAGTAATGGCGCTACAATCAAGCCCATAAATAATTCCGAGCTAAAGCTCTCAATTAATGAATTAGTTTGTGGTACTAGTGCAATAGCCGCTCCAATCGCCATTGCAATGTAATTAACTGATATTCTCTTCAAAAAGCGTTGTTGAATAATCGTCGCAAATGCTACCGCAAAGACAATAAAACCAATAAAAATTACTACCTGCATTTTTCTACCCACTTAATAAAAAAGCCCAGGCATCTATCAGGCTTGGGCTTAATACATCATTTTGTCTTCATACATTCGATAAGCACGATCAAAAATTGACATACTTGGTAAATAACTAGCATTCAATTCCAAATAATCTGACAATTTCTCATAATCTTGTTCTTGCTTAGGAAAAGTCAGGTCATGCTGCGCATTATTCGCAAATTGAGCTACGTCATCAGCTGAATCTGCATCCCTTTGCGTCATTAAATATCGATAAAAACTTTCTCGGTAAGCCATAATTACTCCACATAATATAAGATCGCATAAGCACCATTGCCAGCATGTGTTGCGATAATTGGACTTGTCTCTGCCACTAAAACATTAATCGCAGGATTGATTGCACGAATTTTTTCAGCTAATTCTTCCATTAATTCAGGTGTATCAACGTACGAAATGCCTACTTCTTTAATATGCTCTTTATTATCTGCGATTTCTTTTAACACTCGTTCATCAAAAGCACGTGTAAATTTCTTACCTCGTCCTTTTTTGGCTACGATTAACTTACCTTGTGGCATCTGAAGAGCGATTCTAATATTAAGCATAGTAGCAATTCGACCAGAAAGTGCACCTAAACGGCCACCCTTGATTAAGTTTTGTAAATTAACTACCATCATTTCCAGTTTTTGAGTACTACGAATCTTTTTAACATGATCAATAATCTCAGCCATGCTTTTACCAGCCTGAGCATCCTTAGCAGCAGCCAAAACTTGGAAGCCTTCTGCCCTGTCGGTTAGTTCAGAGTCAATAATTGTAACATTATCGCTTTGACCTGCAATTTCTGCAGCTTGACGAGCGGCATCTATCGTACCACTTAATGATTTAGCTAAGAAAATACCAATCACTTGACTGCCATCTGCAGTTAATTTTTTAATCACATCAACAAAACGGCCAATTGGTGGCTGACTAGTCTTAGGTAAGCTCTCCGCTTCGTTCATCTTCTTGACAAAATCACTTCTAGTGATATCAATCCCATCCACATATGACTTACCGTCGATGGTAATCGTCAATGGGACTACTGTAATGTCATATTTTTCAACTTCTTCTGGTGTTAATTGGACGGAAGAGTCCGTCATAACTTTTATCTTCGACAACGTATTCGCCTTCAATTCTAATTTGTTTACCCGATTTATGATAAAATGTAAGCAACATATATACTGTATTGTATCAAAAAACTATTAGAAGAAAAAAGGATTGATTACACTTCATGAAAATTAGCAAACTTTGGCAGCAACCAGAACAACGATCAGAAAGGTACTACCTTCTAGATAATATTTTTAGTGCCATAACTCATGGGATTGGTTTCGGACTAGCAGTTACCGGCTTAGTAATTTTAATTGTAAAGGCAGCTCATACAGGCAGCCCGATGCGAGTTGTTACTTTCACAATTTATGGCTCTTGCCTGGTACTGCTTTATTTATTTTCCACACTATATCACAGTTTAGTTTTTACACGGGCCAAAAATATTTTTCAAATTTTTGACCATTCTTCAATCTTTCTTTTGATTGCAGGATCTTATACTCCATATTCACTTGTTGCAATTGGTGGAGCCTGGGGTTGGACTTTATTTGGCTTGATCTGGGGCCTAACCATCTTTGGCATCATTTACTACATCTTCAATCGTGGTAAACACGTCATACTTGATACAATCCTCTATGTTGCAATGGGATGGTTAGTTATCTTGTCAGGATCTTATTTATATGTTCGCTTAAGTCCAACTGGATTCTGGCTATTAGTTAGTGGTGGCATTGCTTACACAATCGGCGCGATTCTGTTCAGTATGCGCAATGTTCCCTTTATCCATACTATCTGGCATTTATTTGTTATGCTCGGTTCAATCTTAATGTACTTTTCCGTTTTACTTTATGTTTAAAAAATGTAGCAGTTGAATTCTGCTACATTTTTCTTTCTATTCAATTGTAGTCAAATAGCTTTCAATCGCTTCTTGATTATTCTCAACTTCACCTGAAACAACTAACTCTCGAATTTTATTCAAAGTCTGCCCCAATTTTGCACCTGGTCGCATCCCGCGATCTATTAAAAATCTCCCATCAACGGCTAGTTCCGACGCTTTTTTAATAGGTAAAGCCATATAACGATCAACTAAAGCTTCTGAAGAAATTGGTTGACCAACAATATGAGCAACGTCAATCGTATTAATTAATGTCTCTTCCCCTGCTAAGAATAATTCATAATCACTAGGAGCATGACTAGAAAGTAAATCAAATAGATTAATAATTCTTTCGACTTGCTCAGTCATAGCATTAGAGTTTTTCCAGTCACGCATAAAACGATGAATTTGTTCATTCGGTAATTTCAATAGCAAAATTATCAGTGACCACAAACTATTTTCCATCGTTGGACTGAATTTTAACTGTGGGAAAATAGCTAGTTGATCTTTTTTTCCGCCAAAATCAGGTACATCTTCACTCAAATTTGTATCAAGAAAAACCTGAAAAGCTTGCCGAGCATGTGGTCCTAAACCTAATTTTACAAATTCTTCTCGAATTCGTTCAACTGAAATTTTTTTAAGTAATTTATGATTATCCTTAATTGCCTGTTGGGTCTTGCTTTCTAACTTAAATTCAAGTTGACTCATAAAACGTACGGCCCGCATCATTCGCAAAGCATCCTCGTGGAATCTTTTTTCTGGATCACCTACAGCACGAATGACATGGTTTTTGAGATCATCTAGTCCGTTAAATAAGTCAACAATTTGCCCTCGTGTATCCATTGCCAGAGCGTTAATCGTAAAGTCTCTACGCTTTAAATCTTCATCTAAGTTTTGAACAAATGTTACATGATCTGGACGACGAAAATCTTGATAACCCGATTCTGTTCTAAAAGTGGTAATCTCATAACTTTCACCACCATAAAGGACAGTCACCGTTCCATGTTTAATTCCTGTATCAATTGACTTATCAAATAACTCTTTTACCTCTTCTGGATAAGCACTAGTAGTAATGTCTACATCATGAACATGACGATGTAACAAAACATCGCGGACAGAACCACCCACAAAGTACGCTTCAAAGCCTGCATTTTCTAATATCTGTAACACGGGCATTGCCTTGGTAAAAATTTCTGGTAAATTATCTATCTTTATCATATTAAAATCTCAATTCTTATTGTCTTTATTATTACTTTTGCCATACACTTTGTTAAAATTGAGGAAAGACATAAAGGAGGTAATCATTATGCGTAAGATTGACAAAAGTATCTTAATTGATATCCTCATGATCGCGCTAGGCTGTGCTATTTACGCTTTAAGTCTAGACATGATTTCTGTCCCCAATAAACTAGCCGACGGCGGACTAAGTGGTATTTCACTTCTTCTGCGGCATTTTTGGGGCATCAACATGGGACTATCGACCCTTGTATTGAATATTCCACTAATTTTGTTAGGCTATCGCTTTATGGGCAAACGTCTTTTAGCCTATACAATCTGGGGAACGCTCAGTCTTTCCTTTTTCTTATGGTTTTGGCATTCAGTACCTATTATAAAACAATTAGATTTAGAACACGACCTCTTCCTTTCAGCAATTTCTGCTGGGTTATTGTCTGGAATCGGATTAGGGTTAGTATTTAGATATAATGGTACTTCCGGTGGAACTGATATTATTGCCCGAATCTGTCAGATAAAATTTGGTATTTCGTCTGGCAAAATGCTTTTAGCTTGTGATGCAATAGTACTCTTCGCATCCCTATCTTACTTAGACATCAAGCATATGCTATACACATTATTAGCTTCTTTTGTCTTATCCCGAGTAATGGATACCGTTCAGCAAGGTGCATACACAGCCCGTGGTTTATTAATTATCTCTGACAAATATGAACAAATTGGCAAGATGATTGATTTAAAACTAAATCGTGGTTTCACATATCTAAAAGCTTTAGGTGGCTATCAACAAAATGAAAAACGTGTAATTTATGTTGTAGTCGCACCGCGGGAAATTACATCAATCAAAGCTTTAATCAAGCAAGAAGATCCACATGCTTTTGTTTCAATAATTGAGGTAAATGAGGCAATGGGAGAAGGATTTACTTATAAAAAACCACATCGCTTTTTCATCCACAAGTAAAAAGCTATACCATGATGCATTTCATGATATAGCTTTTCTTTTACTAATAATTAATAATTACAGTCAATACGTTATTAGCTTTAACGTATTCGTTTTCTCCAATTTGAATGAATGGCCGTTCATCAATTTCTTTATGGCCAAGATTTTTAACTTTAGAGCCTTGTTTAACAAACTTACCTGGAATTGGCTGACCATTTTTATCATAAACATATGATGGATGCTTAATGCGGTTAATTGTCTTGGCTGTGTCCTTAATGTATGGTAAAAATGCCCCTTCCTTAACGAATTTATTCTTACCAATCTTCACAAAATTATTGCCATTAATTGATTTAATGCCTAGGATCTTGTAAACACGGCCCTTTTTTAAATGTCCAACTTTTTCTCCTTTACGGTTAAAAATCGTTGCTTTTCTAGTCAAGTTTAACTTTTTACCCTGACGAATCGGATTAGTTGTAGCTGCGTTAACTGTCTGAGCAGTCATCGCACCTAAACTTAAGGAGGCTAAGACTACTCCTGCCATATACATAATTTTTTTGTTCATCATGATCTCATCCCCTAATCATTACTTAATCTTCTTACTTATATTTTAACAAAAAATGCAGAGGTTATACACTTTTCTCTATTTTTATTTATGGGATGAATAACACTTATTCTTTGCAATCTTTCATGGCAAGAACTAATCTTAGCTTGTAAGCGTTTGTCAATATTAAGCAATCAAGAGGGTGAAAACAATGCCAAAAAACAGTTACTCCCAAGAATCTTTCGTTCATGTCTATTTACTTCTTGGGAATTAATGGGGTAATTGGGTCCGGTGCCTTTTTACTACCTCAAACAATCTATAAAGATATGAACTTGATGAGTGTTTTCGTAACAATTTGTGCTGCTCTTACAGTAAGTATGGTTGCTCTTTGTTATGCTGACTTGTCAAGTCGTTTTACTGGATCAGGCGCAGCTTGGCTTTATTCATATCACGCCTTTGGGCGATTTACTGGCTACGAACTTGGAATATATACTTGTTTTTTAGGATGCTGTACATATGCGGCAGAAATAGTAGCTTTGTTAACTATTTTAAAGACTTTGTCCCCTGTTTTTAGTAATCACGCTGTTTACTACGGGATAGCTATTGGAATAATTGTGCTGTTTACGATTATTAACTTATTTGGTCGGACAATTGTAAAATTAGTCGATAACTTATCCTCTGCTGCCAAAATGATTACTATTCTGATTTTTATCATCATTGGTGCCTTTTTTATTCATAAAATGAACTTTACACCTGTGATTCCTAAAGCAGCAACCTTAGAGGTGTTGGCCCTTACTTCAAACATTTTGGTGCTGCATTTAGTGTAGTATTTTACATGTTTACTGGATTCTCCTTTATTCCAATTGCTGCAAAACAGATGAATAATCCAGAGAAAAATATTCCCAAAGTATTGATCTCAGTGATGATCACTGTGACTATTTTATATGCATTAATGATGTTAGTAGCTATCGGGATTTTAGGATCCAAGATGGTTAATTATAGTACGCCTATTGCTGTAGCCTTTCAAAAGGCCGTTGGTGATTGAGGCTACGTTCTAGTAATTGCAGGGATGCTGATTAGTGTTATCGGCGTTGCTTTTGCAGGATCTTTCAATACTCCATCGTTGATTGCTTCTCTTGCTAATGAGCACGCAATGTTACCTAAATGGATTGGAAAAAAGAACAAGCATGATGCTGCTTGGGTAGCTATTTTACTCAGTGCAATCATCACTATGATTTTAATCACACAATCATACCTCTTCTTGGTATCTTGCATTGTATTGGCTTCATTTATTCAATATGTACCATCTATCTTAGCAGTAATCAAATTCAAGCATACTAATGAATTTCCAAATAACGGTTTTAAACTCCCATTCAGCTATGTTATTCCAGCTTTTGCATTAATTATTTCATGCTACATGGTAACCAATTTCACTTGGAAAACTATTTTGGTCGGAGTAGTCGTAGGGGTATTAGCCGCAGTAGCTTACTTCTTCATCGAAAAAGATGAAAAAGTTGAAGAAAAGCATCAAAAGTATTTGTCAAAAATGCGCAATAAATAATTTTACGAGGTAAACGGGCGATGACTATCGAATATCGCCCTTATTTTTTTGATCAATTAAGACTTTTTAGTCTGCTTTTAAATCTATTTTTCAACTTATACATTATGAAAGCCCATCTCCTCTCATAATATTTAGTGCTAAACTGTTAGATAGATTAGTATTAGAAAAGAGCAACAACAAATGAGTAATCATAAAGCTAAAATAAATAACGCTGAAATTAAAACTAGAGTACCCCGCTTCAGACCAAGCCAGTAAAAAACTTAAGTTAACACAAAAGGAAAAACATATGTCTGAAGAGATAATTAACACAGTCACAACAAAAAATGATTTTAAGAGTGCATTGAGAAATGCGGGTATTAAAGATGATGATACCGTATTAGTTCATACTGCACTAAGTAAATTCTATTACGTTCCTAATGGTCCAGAAACCATTGTCGAAGCCTTAAAAGAAGCTGTGCCTAATGGAACAATAATGATGCCCTCACAAGTTTCCACGAATTGTGATCCAGCCACTTGGGAATATCCACCAGTACAAAAATCTTTGATTCAAGTAGTTAAGGATGCTATGCCACCTTATAATCCTACAACATCAATGACAGAAGGCTTAGGGGTTACGCCAGAGTATTTCAGAACTTTGCCAGATGTTGTTCGAAGTACCCATCCTTACTTGCCAATTGCTATTTGGGGCAAAAACAAAGTAAAGATTGCACAGAATCAACCTTTAAATATTCCTTATGGAATTGACAGTCCTTTAGATTATTTGTACCAGAATAATGGCAAAACTATCTTTTTAGGAACTGATTATGAAACGTGTACAGTTTTGCACTATGCAGAATCCACAATTGGTAGAAAAACCGAAACATGTTCTGCTGCAACTAGTCTGGATGAAAGTGGCAAAACTATTTGGACTGAATATCAAAATATTGATATGGATTCATATTATGACTTTAATGAATTAGGGACAGAGTTTGAAGCAAAGCATCCCTCTGCTATCAAAAAGGTTAAGTTAAACAATGGTGTCATCAAAGCAATAAATGTAAAACCGCTAATTGATTTTGCTAAAAAATGGTTTATAAAAAAAGACAATAATCATTCAATTTAATAATAAAAGGAAGAAGTCACTTTCAACTTCTTCCTTTTTCTTTATTTAATCTTTGTTAAAACCTTTGCACCTATATTTAAACCTACACTATGCGATTTACCGCCCCAATCACGTTCATCATAATTATCCATATCAGCTAAAGTATCTGCAGTGAAAAGAAATTGTGCAAAATCAATCTTTCTAAACTGAGCACATGCTGCTAAAGCTGCACATTCCATTTCTACAGTTGACGCGCCTAACTGACGAAATTGTGCCACTTTTTTAGGCGTTTCTCTAAAGAAACCATCTGTTGTCCAAGTCGTTATCTCGTCATATTCTATATTTAGCTCAACTAAAATCTTTTCTACTTCCTTCAAAAATATAGAATCTAGTTCCACAAGTTGTCCAGGATTCATATAGTGAAAAGATGTCCCTTCATCTCGAATTGCACGTGTTGGAAGTAGCATCGCATTTTCAGGTAAATCTACTAAGGCACCTGCTGTTCCAATGGTTAACACCTTTTCTACTCCATAAGCAATTAGCCATTCAAGCAACTGTACAGCTGCCGGTGCTCCCAAGGGCGCTTGACACAAAGTGAAAAATTCGTTATTAATTTGAACTTCATAAATTTTAGGATTAAAAGAACATGACTCAAATTCACCTAAAGTACGGTGAAAATGGTGATCTAAAAATGCATTAATTTCTTTTTCCGGCACGAATGCGTAAAGCAATCTTGGATGAAAATGAAATGGTTCTTGATCATGATTTGGTTCAAGAACTGCATGCTTATTTTTGTCAAAGTCTAAAATGAATGGTTGTTTGTTCATATTTTACACTCCATTTTTAGTTGAAATATTATCATAAACTCGCTAATACCTGAGATCCAATATTCAAGCTAACGCTATATGAATCATGGCCCCAGTTACGTTTATCATAGTTATCCATATCAGCTAAACTATCGACAGTAAACAAAATTTGTGCAAAACTTATATTTCTAAATTCTGCACAAGCAGCTAAAGCTGAGCACTCCATTTCTACAGTTTTTGCACCTAGTTTTTTAGCTTGCAAAACTTGATTAGGTGTTTCTCTAAAAAATCCATCTGTTGTCCAAGTTGTTCCCTTTTCATATTGGAAACCTAAATTTTTTATTTCATTCTCAACTCTTCTTACAAAATTTTTATCTAATGCAATAATCTTACTTGGTTCTTTGTAGTAAAAAGATGTCCCCTCTCCGCGAATCGCTTCTTGAGGGACAAACATCGTGTTTTCAGGTAGATTATCCAAAGCTCCTGCGTTTCCAACAGATAAAACTTGATTAACTCCGTAGTTAATCAACCAATCCAAAAATTTAGTTGAAGCTGATGCTCCTACTGGAGCTTGACACAAAGTGATTAATTGGTTATTGATTTTCACTTCATATACTTTTGGTCTAAACGAAACAGTTTTAAATTTACCTAAAGTCTTATGAGAGTGTTTATCTAAAAAAGATTTAATCTCATCATCTGGAACAAACGCAAAAAGTAATTTTTCATGAAACTTATACTGTAAATTTTCGACTCCAGGCTCTATTACAGCTTTTTTATTTAAATCAAAGTCTAAAATAAATGGTTCTTCATTCATGTATACCCTCTCCCTTAAATATCCTCATTAAAACAGTCTCGAACCATCGCTAGTCCTCTACTTGAATATCATTCATCACAATTTCAACTTCATCGTCTAAATTCATCTGACTAGTAAAAGCATACTCGGGAATAAAACCAAGATAATCTTTTTCATTCCACCATGAGCGCATTTTTTCTTCACCAAAAGAATGTTCATGACGAGTTTTATGGCGTTTCATTGTTTCTTCAAACGGAATATCAAAATAATAGGCATAAATTTGATCACCAAAAAGCTGCTGAGATTTTTTGAATAAATCAGCATACCATTTCGCATTCAATATACCTTCTAAAATAGTGTAAGAACAGTGATGATAACCATACTCAAGCAAGTTTTCTAATAGTGGCAGTGCTGAAGTATTTTTCCATCCTTGGCATTCAGCATTTCTCTTCTAACTGTATCTTGTGGAATCAATAGCGTATTGTGTGGCAATCGACGATGAATTTCTTTAGACAGTGTAGTTTTGCCACTGCCAGAGTTTCCTCGAATTATAATTAATTTTGATGTCATCATAGAAATCTTCACTTTCTTAAAACTAGTTCACTGCATCCCTAATTGTTGCAAACTTATCAAATGTATAATCTATACCATGAATTTTAACAATAGGCAGCATTTTCCCTTTTTGCCCCATCAATAATCCTGCAGAGGCGGCTAACATGTCACAGATAGTTTCAACATTAGTTTTATCTTCATACCGACTTTTTCTTAAGCCAGAAATACCATACAGTCCGACTGCTACTTGAGTAGCACCTTTTTTATCAATTCTCCCATCACTATCGGTAATTATAATAGCTACTCTGACTTTTAATTGATCAAAAATATCTTTACTAATTTTCTTAGCAATTTCATCACAATTTCGGGGTAAAACCATTGCAGTATTCGCATCAAATTTATCTACTCCTGCACTGGTTAAAAACAACCCATTCGGCAGCCACCCACCAATAAAGTTCTTAGATATCTGTAGTTTCTTACCACTCTTATCTTCGGTTTGATCAATGATAATTTGAATTAATCTTGGATCTTTTCGGGGTATTTGCTGATGCAAACGTAAGGCTAATTGACTTGGACTAATAGAATTTAAGTCAACAAACAGACCTTCAGATTTAGAAATCAACTTAGAAGCAATACATAAAACATCATTATTATGTATAGTAAAAGCTTCTTTTTGAATTGTTTTAATTATTTCTGCACTTAAATTGCACTTTTTCTCTATCTTTGGAAAATTATGCAATGCTTCAATTGTAATCATGACTATAACCACCAATCAGGAGTTAATTCACCAAGAGTAACAATTTTTTCATTTTCATAATCAAGCATTACTTCAACATCTTGATAGTGTCCCTCCATCAATTGCGCCATAAATTCACGGCAGGCTCCGCATGGTGCACCAGTTTTACCATCTGGCATAATTGCCAATACGCGTGTGATATTTGACTCACCATTAGTAACCATATTAAAAAGTGCATTGCGTTCAGCGCATACTCCTAAAGTACTCGCAGTATCAACACAAACCCCGGTATAGGTTCTACCTGAATCAGATAAGACTGCAGCTGCAACTCCACCAGCTTCCATATGGCTTGATATTTCACGAAATCCTTGAACTGCTTTAGCTTTTTGATACATTTTTTGCCATGTTTTGTCTAACATCTTTGTTCTCCTTTATTAATGGTATGGTTAATAAAACAATTCCAAAATATATTGCTGATACAAAGAACAGAGACTGTAAAATAGTTTGTGTAAGGATGAATGATTCCTTAAATTTATTTCTTTAAACATTAGAAAAAGGAGTTCCTTTCTCGTAT